>USKR01000009.1 GCA_900555215.1 uncultured Ruminococcus sp. | reverse complement strand
AATCCGATATCATCGCATCTTCCCATCCATGGCTCCAGGCACACAAACGGCGCGTCTTTTACCGACCAGATGCCGAAATTCGGAAAGCCTTCGCACCGCATTCCCACACGCGGCGTGCCGTCCTTACGGCAGAGCCACACCTCGCTGATCTGCCCGTGGTCAAAGATCAGGGCGTCATTTTCAAACATTTCCTCAGTCAGAGGACAGCACTCATTCTCCAGTTCCAGCCTGTATACCTTCCCTGTATCCGCCGCAAGTTCCGCGAGATCGATCAGGATATAGTCCAGCGATGTTTTCCCCGGAAATTTCAGGATATAGTCCTTTTTTTCATCTGCCGCATCCTCAAAACAAAAGGCCGGATGGCCGCCGATGGTAAAACACATCTCCTCTTCCCCGGTGTTCTGCACTTCCCATTTTACCTGAAGTTCATCTCCTTCAAGCCTGTATGTGACAGTCAGGTCAAAATCAAAGGGGTATACCTCTTTTGTCTCTTCTGTGGAGGAGAACAGGAAAGAAACTGTGTCTGCTGTCTCCCTGACACATTTAAATCTGTTGTCTCTTGCAAACCCGTGCTGTGAGGTCGGATACTGCGTCCCGTTAATGAGCACCGTATTATGGTACGTCTTCCCCACATTCGGGAACAGGATCGGGGAATGCCTCTTCCAGTATGCGGGATCTCCGTTCCACAGAAGCTCTGTATCCTTCTTTTTGTCGTAGATCCTTGTCACTTCCGCTCCCTGCTCTGCGATCTCCACGCAGAGTCTGTCATTTTCCAGCTTCATTTCATTCTCCTCCTTTTCTTTTTCGTCTGTCCGAAGGCTTATCCGGCAGCTTACTCTGCTGTATCCGACTCCTCCACCTGGACACATTCCTCCACCAGGTAATCTGTCACTATATCGACCAGGATAGCATCTTTGAGTACGTCTTCTCCCACCTGCTCCTTATAGGCATCCACATCTTCCGCGCCTGCCTGCTCTGCATACTCTTTGATCTTCTCCTCATATTCTTTGTCAGAAGGCACCAGCTTCTGCTTTTCTGCGATCAGCCTGACCGCCTCCTTCAGAGCCGCCGTCTGCTGCGCTGTTTCTTTGATCCTTGCGTGGAAATCATCTTCTGTCGTCTGGAGATAAGTCTCGATAAACTCCGGCAACTCGACGCCGTACATGGACGCCATCTGCGTATAGTAATCCTCCATCTGCTGTACCTGCTCATTGACAGTATCTTCCGGATATTTTTCCACTTCTATCTTATCCATAAGAGCTGTCTGCACGGAATTTTTTAACTGCGCCTGCACAGTCTGCTCTGCCTGCTCCTCCATCTGCTTTTTCAGGTCAGCGCGATACTGGTCTACTGTGTCTGTTCCCTCAATATTCGCTTTCACCCACTCATCTGTCAGTTCCGGGATATTTTCTGTATATATCTCATTCAGGACAATATGGAAATCAGCTACCTTGCCAGCCATATCCGGGGTATAATCATCCGGGAACTGCACCGTGATATCAAACTCCTCTCCGGTCTGGTGCCCCGCGATCTGATCTTCAAAGCCCGCATAATCTCCCGAAGCTCCAATGTATCCGCCGGCCCCGAGCTGGAGATCCTGCGCCTGGGCAGTCCCTCCGTCAAACGCCACTCCATCCAGATATCCTGTAAAATCAATATTGACCCAGTCGCCCATCTCTGCCGCGCGATCCGTAACGGGTACTTTCTCCGCCGTGCCCTGAAGGTTTGTCTGAATAGCCTGCTCCACCTGTTCATCAGTCACTTCTGTCTTTTCCACCTGCGCCACTTCCAGACCTTTATACTGGGTCACTGTCACATATTCATTGGATACTTCCCCGCTGCTGCATCCCGGAAGTGTACCGGCCAAAGCTGCGGCAAGCATGATTGCGATGATCTTCTTTTTCATTTCTTTTTCTCCTTATAACCTTGGTATATTTTATTTTATCTGCTCCGGCACTCCTGCGCCGGTCTGATAACCCTCTCTTTTCCGGCTCTTGGTCTCTGCAGCTCCTGCGGCTTACAGAAGCGGTGACAGAAGCCTTGAGAACTGTTCCTTCCCTCTGATGACCAGGCTTCTCTCATCATAGACCTTTCTCGTCACATGAGTGCACTGTGTCATATCATTTTCAAACGCACGTTCCAGTCGCTGAACAGTCCGCTCACTGTAAATAACAGCATTGACCTCAAAATTTAATCCAAAACTTCGGATATCCATATTAGCGGTACCCACGCATGCGACCATTCCATCTATGCTCAGCGTCTTGGCATGCAGGAACCCATTGTTATACACATAGCACTTCGCCCCTGCCGCGACCATATCTCCTATGTAAGAGTATGTCGCCCAGTAGACAAACGGATGATCCGGCTTACAGGGCACCATAATGCGCACATCCACTCCTGATCTGCTGGCGATCTTCAGAGCGTCCAGTATCGATTCATCCGGTATAAAATACGGCGTCTGAATATATACATGATCCTTTGCACTGTGGATCAGTCTTAAATAATTATCGTGGATCGTCTTAATCTGAGAATCGGGACCACTGGATATGATCTGTACCGGATCGCGTCCTTTCCGGACATATTCCGGAATCTCAAACAGCTTATCCTCCAGGAACAGATTTTCCTTGGACGCATAATTCCAATCGAGCACAAAGCGCACTGCAAGCGAAGTGACAGCCGCCCCTTCGATGCAGAGGTGTGTATCCCTCCAATAACCGAACTTCTTATCTCTGCCGAGATACTCCCTTCCCACGTTAAAACCGCCGACAAATCCGATCCTTCCGTCAATGACCACGATTTTCCTGTGATTCCGGTAATTAACGCGGAGCTGAAGTTTTCCTAAAAGCGCGGGAAAAAACTCCGCCACCTGGATCCCTTCCTTCTCCAGCCGTTCCCAGTCCCGGTTCTTCATGGTGCGGCAGCCCATGCTGTCAAAAAGCACCCGTACCTCCACACCCTCATGCACTTTTTTGATCAGGACTTTTTCGATCTCCTGCCACAGTTCATCATTGCGGATGATATAATACTGGACATGGATATATCTTTTCGCCTGCTTCATCTCTTCCAAAAGCGCTCGAAATTTCGCTTTGCCGTCCGTATAGATCCTGATGTCATTGTTATCCGTCAGGACTGCCTCGCCGGCCTCGAGATTATACAGGATCAGATCTTTAAACCTTGCCATCTCAGGATTTGCCAGCCTCAGCTTTTTGTGATAGATTGTCTCCTCCTGCCTCCGCACCGCATATTTCAGCTCGCCTTCGATCTCTTTTGCCTTAAACATCCTGCTCTTGTGAAAATCCTGTCCGATGACCAGATACAGGATAAATCCCAGGATGGGTATAAAATACATCAGAAGCAGCCATGTCCAGACAGTCTGAGGGGACCTTCTCTGGAAAAAGACGATGATCAGCGCGAAGATGATATTAATGATAAGGATATTGTCCATGATAAAATCATAGACCATTACCGCTCCGTTCCAAATCATTTCTGCCATGATAAAACTCCTTTTTAATTTCCTTCCGCCAGTTCCTGCCGGCATCGGGAAAGGCTGCGGCTTTCCGTGCCGGATCACAACTCCTTCACGGAAAGACTACTCTAACAGTATACCCGCTCCCCTAATGAAAAGTAAACCCCAAATATGCCGAAAGTACTCTCCAAATATGCCTTATTTGCTTGCACTTCCCCTGAAAGAATGTTACAATACTAGTTGCGCAAAAGCGGAAAATCTATGATTTAGGAGGATTATAACGTGAGTCCATTAACCATCGTACTGATCGTTATTCTTGTACTGGTGATCGCAGCGTGCATCGCTCTGTATATCTTCGGGAAAAAAGCAGAGAAAAAGCAGGCGGCTCAGAGAGAGCAGATGGAAGCAGCTGCCCAGGTCATCAGCATGCTTATCATTGATAAAAAGAAAATGAAACTAAAAGAAGCGGGACTGCCCGCTGCTGTCATCGAGAATACTCCCAAGTATTTAAGACGTACGAAAATCCCTGTTGTAAAGGCAAAGATCGGCCCAAGGATCATGACCCTCATGTGCGAAAATAAAGTTTTTGAAGTCAT
This sequence comes from uncultured Ruminococcus sp., assembly GCA_900555215.1. Taxonomy (GTDB): domain Bacteria; phylum Bacillota; class Clostridia; order Lachnospirales; family Lachnospiraceae; genus Mediterraneibacter; species Mediterraneibacter excrementipullorum. The sequence continues at coordinate 8,814 of USKR01000009.1, read as the reverse complement.
GCCTGTAAAGAAGGAGATCAAGGCTGTTGTCAGCGGACTTTACATAACGGAAATCAAAAGTGTCAGAGGAGGCTCCATAGAGCCGCCGCAGAAAAAGAAAGGGTTCTTTAAGCGGTAAATCGCTCCCCTGCTGGTTTAGTAAAAGATCCGTTCCCGGACTGTATATCATAACGCAGGACCCGCTGCGCTCTACCTCAAAGATTTGAACGGATGTAACGCCGGAGTCAAATGTTCGCCCAGCGGGGCTCCATTTGCCGCCAGCTAACATCCGGAACAAATGCTTTTCGGAACGCTTCACGGGATGTCCTGCTTTATGATATACAGTCCGGGAACTTGTTTTTTCTAAGACGGGAGGAGGAGCGGATTTCCGGCATTGCATCAAAGATGCTCGCCTGCGGCATGAGGCGCTTCGCGCCAATATGCCACTTGACTTTTGCCCCGCAGGGGCTTTTTTCTTCCGGTTTGGATAAGGTGAGTCCGCGGGGTGGGTATCATAAAAGCGGGACATCCCGCGGGAGCGTTCCGAAAAGCATTGGTTTTAGATGTGGAGTCCCAATGGACGAACATCTCTCTTCTCTGTTACATCTACACAATCTTTGAGGTAAAGCGGAGCGGGTCCCGCGTTATGATGCGCACCCCGCGGACGGTCCCTTTGTCCACTCCACTTGTTCTTTGGGCATGATGCTCATTTTGATCTTGCAGTCAGCAAGAGGTTCATGGTTTACATCTAATTCATAGTCTACCAGGACGCCGATCTTATCGTCTTCCACGCTGATCTCCATATTTTTAGTATTCACTCCTATGAGCATCTGACCGTACGGAGTTTTATAATATGTCAGATTCTTTTTATTTTTTTCAAAAACCATGTGTGAGGTGGTCAGGCCGCTCTTCATGATCTCCACCACGTCTGTTCCCGTGATCTTGATCTTGTTTTTGACAGTGCCTGTCATCCCCTCGAAAACTTCATCGTAGATAATATAGTGTTTGCCGTTCCGGCAGTAATAATCAGCCGGAGTAACAACTTCAATGGCGTCATCCCCGGTCTCATATCCCTCCAAAGGATCGTTCATTATATCAATATGTTTTCCCGAAATACTGACCAGTACATCTTTTGTCATTAATTAATACTCCTCAATATTTACCACATTTGTGGTCGGCACATCAAATGGCATGACCGTGTTCGCAAATCTGCGGAATTTCTCCGCCGCATCGCTCACATAGAATGAATACCTGCTGTGCCGTGCATCTGATCCGTCATTTTCCATATTCATCTCATGCAGCAGTTTTTTCAGATCCATTGCCGTCTCATACGCCGGATTAACGATCTGTATCCTCTCGCCCATATAATCACGGATCTTTGAACGGAGAAGAGGATAATGCGTACACCCGAGTATCATTGCGTCAATGTCTGTGCTGCGCATGGATTCCAGGTAATACTCGATCACTTCCCGGGTCACCACATGTTCCTTAAACCCTTCTTCCACCAAAGGCACAAAAAGAGGACAGGCTTTCTCAATGACCGTGACATCCGGAGCCATCTCATGGATGACCTTAGTATACATCCCGCTCTGCACCGTGGCGTCTGTCCCGACAACTCCCACCTTTTTGTTCCTGGTCGCCTCCACAGCAGCCCTTGCGCCCGGGATCACCACGCCCAGGATCGGAATGTCAAATTCGTCCCGCACCGCATCCAGAGCGAGCGCGCTCGCTGTATTGCACGCAATAACGATCGCCTTGACTTCTTTTGTCTTAAGAAAACGGATGATCTGCTCCGAGAACCGGATGATCGTGTTCTGAGATTTGCTTCCGTACGGCACGCGCGCGGTATCTCCAAAATATATGATATTTTCGTCAGGGAGCTGACGGGCGATTTCTCTCGCCACTGTCAGCCCCCCTACTCCGGAATCAAACACGCCTACCGGCGCTGTCTTCCTGTTTTCTATATTCACGTCCTGATCTCTCCTGACCCTGCTCTGATTAAATTGCAAGTGATTTTGCGATATTATACTGGTAATCTGAGATTGTCTTCTTCATTGCGAGAGCTTCTTCGATATCATAGTCCACATACTGTCCGTTCTTGTATCCGACTACGCGGTTTGTCTTGCCCTGGCAGAGAAGATCCACAGCCATCGCTCCCATGATAGAAGCATATACCCTGTCTTTACATGTCGGGCTTCCGCCGCGCTGCATGTGTCCCAGGATAGTCGCTCTCGTCTCAATGCCTGTTGCTTCCTCGATTCTTTTTGCCATATTGATGGAATCACCGATACCCTCGGCATTGATGATGATATAGTTCTTTTTGCCGCGCTTCTTGTTCTTCATAATATCCTCGATCAGCGCCTGCTCGTCAAAATCATGCTCCTCCGGCATCAGAATACGTTCTGCTCCGTTGGCGATACCGCACCACAGTGCCAGATATCCCGCGTCACGTCCCATAACCTCGATAATACTGCATCTCTCATGTGATGTAGATGTATCGCGCACTTTGTCGATCGCTTCCATCGCTGTATTAACTGCGGTATCAAAACCGATCGTATAATCTGTGCAGGCAATATCCAGATCGATCGTTCCCGGCACGCCGATCGTATTTACTCCCAGGTTCGCCAGCTTCTGAGCACCTGCAAATGATCCGTCGCCGCCGATGACTACAAGGCCATCGATGCCGTATTTCTTACAGATCGCAGCTGCTTTCTGCTGTCCTTCTTCTGTTCTCATTGATTTGCAGCGCGCAGTCTGCAGGATCGTTCCTCCGCGCTGTATCGTATCAGACACGTCCCGTGCGGAAAGATCTATGATCTCTTCTTTAAGAAGACCGTGATAGCCTCTGCGGATGCCGCGCACTTTTAATCCCTTTGAAAGAGCTCTTCTTACAACGGCACGGATCGCAGCGTTCATCCCCGGGGCGTCTCCGCCGCTGGTCAGGACGCCGATCGTACGGATGCTGTCTTCGATCTCATCTAAATATTTTTCTTTGTCCATCATACTGTTCTCTGCCATGATTTTTTCCACCTTTCCTTTAAAAGTCAAAGTCAGATAACTGTCAAACCCAAAAATTGTAAATTTTTTAACAATTTCGAAATTATTCTACCCTATTTAGAAGTGGTTTTCAATAGCTTTTTCCACCACTTTTACACGGCTCTCTCCGAAATGATTCATCAGTCTGCTCAAAACCTGGTCATTGATACGGATATTCCGGTTTCTGGGCAGACGCTTGACCGCCCGTTCTTTCGCGCAATAGATCACCACTTCGTCATTGCCTTCAGAATCTGCCAGATACCCGTACACGATCTGCTCTTCGTCAAGATAAGTATCTTTATCAGGGAACTGGATCCACAGCTCGCGTTTTGTCCTTTCAAAGGGGATCACCTTCTCACAGATCAGTTTACTCGCTTTCTCATCCTCCTCTGACACACGCCCGCGTATAAACACCTTACTGTCCACCTCGAGAAATTCTCTGTTTGCCTCATAATCCCTTGGAAATACAACAACCTCAACCGTGCCGAGCAGATCTTCCACGGTCACAAAGGCCATCATCTGGTTCGTCCTTGTATGCTTCACTGTCTTATCGGTGATCATGCCGCCTATGATCTGTTTAGAACCGTCACGCACCTTTGTTCTGCCCGTCTCCTCATCCGGCTGAAAATCCAGGGTGGTCGCAGAGATCGATTTCCTCCATTTGTCCTCATACTCTTCCAGAGGATGTCCGCTGATATAGATTCCCAGCACTTCCTTCTCAAATGCAAGCAGATTTTCCTTGGCATACTCTCCCACATCCGGCATGCGGATCTGGAAATCCGCTTTTTCTTCCTCTCCCGCAAGGTCAAAAAGGCTCATCTGACCCGACATAGAGTATTTCTTCTCCTGGTTCACATGATCCACGATCTGTATATAGATGCTCATGAACTGCTTTCTCGTGCCGCCCAGTGTATCAAGAGCGCCGGCTTTGATAAAGTTCTCGATCGCTCTTTTATTGAGAGCATCTTTTGATGACATCCTGGTGATGAAGTCCTCCAGATTCTTAAACGGTCCGAATGTATTCCGCTCCTCGATCACCGCCTGCACGACAGGACGCCCGATGCTCTTGATCGCAGCAAGCCCGTAGCGGATATTTTCTCCGTCAACGGAAAAATCTGCTTCACCTTTATTGATATCCGGAGGCAGTATCCGGATGCCCATCTGCCGGCAGCTGTAAATATACTCAGCCACTTTCGGCGGATTTTCTATCACTGACGTCATGAGCGCAGCCATGAACTCCACCGGATAATAATATTTCAGCCATGCGGTCTGATATGCCACAACCGCATATGCCGCCGCATGGGATTTATTAAACGCATACTTTGCAAAATCGATCATCTCATCGTAGATCTTATTCGCAGTCTTCTCATCGATCCCATTCTTCACGCAGCCCGGCACATTCGCCGCTTCATCCCCGTAGACAAAGATCTGTCGTTCTTTCTGCATGACATCGCCTTTTTTCTTGGACATGGCGCGGCGCAGGAGATCGCTCCTTCCAAGCGTATATCCTGCCAGGTCGCGCACGATCTGCATGACCTGCTCCTGGTACACGATACACCCGTATGTCGGCTCAAGGATCGGTTCAAGCTGGGGACAGTCATACGCGATAGACGATGCGTCATTCTTCCCACGGATATACTGCGGGATAAAGTCCATGGGACCCGGACGGTACAGTGAGATGCCGGCAATGATATCTTCAAGGCTGTGGGGTTTCAGTTCCTTCATAAAGCTCTTCATCCCCGCGCTCTCAAGCTGGAAGATACCGTCAGTCTTTCCCGTCCCGATGTAGTCCAGTACCTTTGCATCGTTATAATCAATCTTCTCCATATCAATAGACGGATTTTTCTTTCCCGCCATCCGGACAGCGTTCTGGATCACGGTCAGGGTACGCAGCCCCAGGAAATCCATCTTCAGCAGACCCAGCTCTTCCAGAGTCGTCATGGTAAACTGTGTAGTGATCGTACCGTCCGCGGCCCGGGAAAGAGGCACATATTCATCCACAGATTTCTGGCTGATGACCACGCCCGCCGCATGCATGGAACTGTGTCGCGGAAGCCCTTCCAGACGTTTCGCCATATCGATGAGGTTCTTCACCTGCTCGTCATTTTCATAGGTCTGCCTCAGCTCCGGATTTTCCTTCAAGGCCTTGTCGATCGTTATATTCAGTTCCTGGGGGATCATTTTGGCAATGCTGTCTACAAATGCATACGGCAGGTCCATAACCCTTCCCACATCCCGGATGACGCCCCGGGCGGCAAGCGTTCCGAACGTAACGATCTGGACGACACGGTCTTTCCCGTACTTGCGTACGACATAATCGATCACTTCCTGCCTGCGCTCAAAGCAGAAATCCACGTCGATATCCGGCATGGACACACGTTCCGGATTGAGGAACCGCTCAAACAGAAGCTGATAACGGATCGGATCGATGGTGGTAATGCCCAGACAGTAAGAAACAATGCTTCCTGCGGCTGATCCGCGCCCGGGTCCTACTGCAATGCCGTGATCCTTAGCGTATTTAATAAAGTCCCACACAATGAGGAAGTAATCTACATACCCCATGTTCCGGATCGTATCCAGCTCATACGCCAGTCTGTCCTTAAGCTCCCGGGACGGTTCTCCGTAACGCTTCTCAAGCCCTTCATAACAAAGTTTCTGAAGATAGTCCCAGGAAGTCAGTCCGTCCGGGACGTCATACTTCGGCAGCTTCGTGACTCCGAACTCGATCTCCACGCGGCACCGGTCTGCGATCCTCTGTGTATTGTCCAGCGCCTGGAGGGCATAGGGGAACAGCTTCTCCATCTCTTCCGGAGATTTCACATAATACTGTCCGCCCTCATACCGCATCCTGTTTTCATCAGAGAGCTTCTTCCCTGTCTGTATGCAGAGCAGTATATCGTGCGGTTTCGCATCTTCCGCATATGTGTAATGGACATCATTGGTCGCCGCCAGCTCGATCCCCGTCTCCTGTGACATTTTCAAAAGCTGCTGGTTTACCAGCGCCTGATCCGGAATTCCATGATCCTGCAGTTCGAGGAAATAATTGCCCTCGCCGAAGATATCCTGATATTCCAGCGCTGTTTTTACCGCCTCGTCATAAAGTCCCTTCACGATATAACGCTGCACTTCTCCCGCCAGGCACGCGCTCAGCGCGATAATGCCTTCATGATATTCCCTCAAAAGCGCTTTATCAACGCGGGGCTTATAATAGTATCCCTCTACAAAGCCTTTTGATACGATTTTCATGAGATTTGCATAGCCTTTATTGTTTTCAGCCAGAAGAACCAGGTGATAATATCTGTCGTCTCCGCCCGTAACTTCACGGTCAAAGCGGGAGTTCGGCGCCACATAGACTTCGCATCCCAGGATCGGGTTGATTCCCTGCCGGCGCGCTTCCCTGTAGAAATCGATCACACCGTACATCACGCCATGGTCTGTGATCGCCGCACTGTCCATCCCGAGCTCTTTCACTCTGGAAACATATTCTTTTATCTTATTCGAGCCATCCAGAAGACTGTATTCTGTATGGACGTGCAAATGTACAAAACTCATCTCTCACCTCAGCTAAAGTAAAAGGGCGGCTCCCTTCTCGGAAACTGCCCTTGTTTGTTCTGTCATTTCTATCCGGCAGGCAACTGCCGCTAAAGGAAGTTTACTCTGCGCCTTCCATCATAAAATGGATCAGTTTATCTGTGTCTTCCTTCTCATATGCGATGATCTCCAGCTCCGGAATCTCTCCGTTTGAAAAGATATTTGCCATGGAAACATACTGGGACAGCTTTGACTTCAGGTTAAGTCTGTCTCCCTCTCCTGTTACCAGCTCTACTTTTCCTTTGCAGGAATCAATGACTTTGAAAAAACCTTCTATATCTGTGATGTTCTGAACTTTCATTTCGTGTTCTCCTTTCTATACTCTGTTAACTGTTCTTTTACTGTTCTTAATATCTGTCACGGAGCACAAATGCGTTTGACGCGCAAGCCGCTCCTATGCCTATTATAACCGATTTCACCTGGATTGCAAGATTTTTCCCTGATTTTCATCTATGGTTATCCTTCCCTGCTTTAACAGTCTCCCCACCGCACGCTTAAACGCCGCTTTGCTCATGCCGAACTCTGCTTTGATCCTCTCCGGTTCCGCCTTATCTGTAAACGGAAGAAAGCCGCCATTCTTACTGATGCGTTCCATGATTATACGGGCATCCTCGTCCATCTGCTCAGGAATCCTGCCTCTCACGCTCAGATCCAGTTTTCCGTCCGCCTTCACATCCGTCACCCGCGCTTCTATCTGCTGTCCGATAAACATCCTGCCATACACTTCTCTGCGCGGGATCAGAGCGGAATATTTGTTATCTACAGCGACAAATACGCCAAATTCCCGGCTGATCTCATAGACCGTCCCCCTGACCATGTCATTCTTTTTATATGGGGAATCTGTCTGCAGCAGGGGATACACTTTCATCGTCGCGCACAGACGTCCGCTCTTGTCCACATAGAGGCTGACCAGGCAACGGTCCCCTTTTTCCACTTTTACCGTCTGTTCCTTAAACGGCAGGAGAAGATCCTTCTCCAGCCCCCAGTCGAGAAACGCTCCGATACGCCCCACGTCAGCCACCTCAAGCACTGCCAGTTGTCCAAGGGTGATTTTGGGTTCCTTCGTCGTAGCGATCATTCGGTCCGAGGAATCTTTATAGAGGAACACTTCCACCGGGTCTCCCGCTTCGATCCCTTCCGGCACCTGCTTTTTCGGGAGCAGCACCCGCTCTTCATCACTTCCGAGGTACACGCCGAAGTCTACGACCTTGACCACGGTGAGCACCTGTTTTTCTCCTAATCTCATATCTACTGATCTCCTTTTCGGGGCATTTCCTTTTTATCAGGCTTTTCCCGGTATTTTCGTCTCACTCTAATCTAAAGTATCGAGGGAAGAATGTCAATGTTATAGTTCAAAGAGACTCATCTGGTGAAAATCCTCTTCCTTTTTCTTTTCCGCTGCCTGTTCCCATTTTATGCAGCCGGCAGGCAGAAGCCCCCCGCCTGTTTCTCCCTTTCCGTTTTTCAGTTCTTCAAGGAATTCGGAGAACTCACCTGAGGCAGTTATGACCAGCTCTTCTTTTGCCCTGGTCATCCCCACATAAAATAACCGGCGCTCCTCTTCCTTATCCGAAGGGTGTTTTTCACTCTCCAGCGGGATCAATCCGTTTTCCGCCCCGCAGATGAACACTGCCGGGAACTCCAGTCCCTTTGAGCCATGGAGCGTCATCATAGTCACCGCTTCTGCCGTGTATTTTTTATTCCCGCACCGCTTCAGGTCACTCTCCACGCCAAGCTCCAGAGCGCTCAGGAGTTCATCCATGGTCCTGTAAAATACCGTCATTCCGGCAAACTGTCCCATCGCCTGATCATTTTCCAGGTTCATCTCTGCCATCCATTCCCCCAGGAATTTCTGCGGCTTTTTCTTATGATAAGCTCCGCCGAATTTATCCGCTGCATTTCTGATCACCTCTGCTGCCATATCATTCCACGGAAGCTTCCAGAGCAGCTTCGCGCACTCCTGCGCAGCCGGCAGATCTTCCGCATCCCTCAGATATCGAAAGAAACAGATACTGCCCTGCACAGTTTCTTCCTGTAGAAACTCTTCCCTGCCAGCCACGATATACGGGATTCCTTCTTTCCGCAGACATTTCTCCAGAAGGCGCGCCTGATGGTTCGTCCGGTACAGCACCGCAATATCTCCAAAACCCCTGATCTTCCGCCCGCTGTTTTCCCATGCCTCCCGATGAGCTTCCAGCATGCCGACTC
>USKR01000008.1 GCA_900555215.1 uncultured Ruminococcus sp. | reverse complement strand
GAGGCTAAACGGATCAATGTCAGGCTGAGCGAAAGGAGATTCCATGAGGAGTCACAAATGCCGATTCTTCTAGTGTTTCAGAATAATGATGAACTGATCCGTCTGTTAAAGGACTATGTAAAGAGGAACTAGAAGACGTGCCCTTTTATATACTTACCGAATTTGATCTGTCGGCTGTTAATTTGTAACAGCCGGCGTTTTTATGTAACTTTTTCGATTCATCAGAGGTATTATTATCAGAAGTAATGAAAGCAGGGGAGGCAGCCTCATGATTTCGAAAAAGACATTATACAGATTAATGGCAGCGGTTATGACAGTATCTGTCCTATTCGTATGTAATGCCTGCGTACATGTCCCGGCAGGGAATTCTGACGGGAACACACATGTTTCAGTTATGAAAGAAGGAGAGATGACAGAACGGCAGAAAGAGATCCTGACGCGTGCGGGACTCCCGGCTGATTATGATAAGCTTACAGACAGCCAGAAAAGCGCGATCACATCGATCGAAGATATGCTGACCTGGCTGGAGGATAAGTATCAGCAGGAGTTCTGTTATGTGTCCTATGTCCCGGGAGGAATCCTTGAAAAAGAGCATCTGGAGGCTTATCCCGCAGAAAGCAGTGAAGCTGATACAGTGACTGTATACCGTACTTATGAGGATGGGAGTTATCAGTATGAGGATAATTTCGGTGAAGTTCTGATCCGTCCTGTTTATGAGGAGTGGGTGAGCGTATTTGTACAGCAGTATCTTCCCGTTGAAGGAGTTAAGATATACACAGAGATCAAAACAATTGATGAAAAGCTTGATAAAATCATATCCGAAAATGTACTGGAAAAAGGAGATGCGGGAGCGCCTTTGGAAGAGGATGCGGCAGAGGTTGTGACAGAGATGCTGCCGGGCAGGGTATCCGCAGTCACATATCTATATATGGACAGCGCGGTATGCGGCAGTCAGTATGACAGATTTCTTGACGCTGTCCCCGGGTGGCTCTCAGAGAACTGCAGGGGCGTGCCTGCCGGACTCTGGCTGCGTATGGCAGGCACGGCGGAATGGCAGGAGATCGACAGGTCCAATTATGAAGATAAGATCCGGGAAGATATATATACAGAAAAGGCAGACTGCGCAATCTCGGGGAGCGGGAAAGTAACTGTAAATTAATTTTAGAGGAAGGGGGAAGAAGAATTGAAAAAGTGTGTATTGCTTATGTTATGCTGTATCATGGTATTCAGCCTGGGGGGATGCATAGGGGTGAAAAGAGGCTCCCAAAATGAATTCCGGTCAGATGAGGATCTGGCAGATGAAATGGCGGAAAAAATTGTCGGATGTATAGAAGCTGAAGATGCAGATGCTTTTACAGAGCTGTTTTCAGAATCAGTACGGGACGGCACGCCGTCCTTAAAAGAGCAGGCAGAGAAATTCATAGAGTTTTATCATGGAAAGGCGGAAAGCTGTGAGGGAAATGCAAGTTCCAGCGCGAAAAGTGAATATGGGGAAACGGTCCTGCGGGAATTAAAGGCACATTATACGGTTATTACAGATGAGGAGCAGTATGAAATAGCATTTATTTATTGTCCGCTTGACAGTGAAGAACCTGATAAAGTGGGACTTACTGCCGCAGAGATCACTACGGAGGAAACTTTTGGAAAAGAGGGATTCCACTGGAGCCTCGAGGCGAAGCCGGGAATCTATGTGACGGACGGCGGAGAAGAACAGCCGACAGAAGAGACTCTGTCCGCCCTGGAAGAATGGATCCGGGAGGCGCGCCTTACAGAGGAACCGTATCGCGGAGCCGATCTTGAAGCGCTTATCGAAGGCGACGTTGCAGAGCGTACCGCAGCGTATACAGAGAATGTACATGCCATTGCATTTTTGGAAAATAGAGTTACAGACACAGAATGTGTATATTATGACCTGGCGGACGGGAAGAGATACCGTACATCGAATGAATACCTGTTTTCGGATCTGAGCCAGGCAGAGCCTGAAGACTATGAGGACGGACAGCAGATAGTGGAGGCGCTGGATAAGTACGGAGTTTTCAGTTGGGAATCCGGAACGAGTGAAGAGGGGATCACAGATCCTCAGTACATGGTGCTGGCGGTGGAATATGAGGACGGGACCGTGTTCCGTGTAAATGCGTCCGGCTTACTGTCGCAGGTGCTGCCGGATGAGTACGATGAAGTGAGAGAAATGCTGCTGTCAGGAGAATACAGCTGAATTTAGAGGGCAATAAGCATTATTCAAAGGAGGACACCATGACCGGAGGATTTGAAGATGAGTTTATGGATGCGCAGTCACAGATTATTTCATTATGTGTCGAATTTGCAGGTAAAAGGGCTGATAAGGTTTATGCCTATGGCTCCATCGAAAAAAGCAGTATTTCTTTTAATGCATTTTTCAAGATTGACGATCAGATAAAAACAACAAATAATATAGTGCCTGATACAGATGCAGTATGGGATTTTCTGGATCTGGGCGAGTCAGATCTGGAGAAGATAAGACAGATATGCATACACCATGGAAAACCTGTACCTACAGAATTAAAAATGATCTATGACTGTAAAAGTGGTAAAATGGACACGGCATATAAATATGAAAGTATCTGTTCCGGAAAGACAGGGACAGATTCAAGCGAGATTTTTATGAAATGGTTAGACGAGGTTATCCAAAGTACGGGCGGAGAAAGCAGCAGGGGATGATGAGGCAGAGCATATGGAAGAGATAAAGCGGCAGTGTGAAAAAATTATACAGATGCTTCATTCTGATTATAATACACAGCTGCAGTATTCGGGAATAATCAAAAAAATATATGATATTATGCAGCAGATAAAATCGTGCGATAATGTCAATGAAATCCCTGATATCCATTGGAACAGCATAGCGCGGTGCTTTGTATCCCGGTGTGATTTTGAATACAAAGATAATTATTTTTTGCGGCATGCGCTGTTTTTATATATTTTCTTTCGGCGGGAGTTTTTCCTGACAGCTTGTTTGTGAGTATAGGAGTTATGCATGATGGTAAAATTTACGATCTCTAAAGATGGAAATGAAAAGAACTATATTCCATTGATCAGGAAAATGTTGAATCGCTCCCTTTCCGAAATAAGAGAATGCTTAAGTAATGATGGCTATATTGATATATGCAGCCTGGAGAATATAGATGGACTGCAGCATATGAATGAGCTCATTAAGGAGCTGCGGAAAAAAGGGGCGGAAATTATACTGTATGAGGATGACCGAGTTGTAGAAACTGAGTTTTTGAAAAATATCATTGAAGCACATTATGATACAGAACGGTATCTGCAGGAAACGGACGACAAAGTTATTGAGCAAGATTGAGTGATTTGAGGAGGGGTGTTTATGAGAATTACAGATATTTTTGATGCAGTAAGAGATGGAACTTATTCGGATTTCCTGAAGTTTTATACAGGAGATCCTAATCTGTTCAATAAATATGCAGGATTGAGTCTGCTTCAATTGGCGTTTGTCAATGACCATAATACAGATGAAAAAATAAAAATTATTCAATTTTTATTATCTGAGGGAGCGGATATTAACTTTAAAAGTCCAAAAGATCAAAGAAACGCGCTGCATATATTTTATTTCTCTGTATTGAGACCTGATCCGCAGTATATGCTAAAAGCAACCCAGCTGCTGATTGAGGCAGGGTTGGGCATAAACGAAAAAGATATATATGGTGCGATCCCGCTTAAATATGCGATTACCGTCGTAAAGCTGCCGACAGAGGCGGCTATGCCGGTATATCAATATTTAATAGAGCATGGTTCAAAGATCTATGAAAAAGATAACTTTGACAAAACGTGCATTGATTATGCAAAGGAATATTCATGGAGAAATGGTCTTATAAGTCTGATGGAAGGACAGACCGGGAATTTATGTACAGGACTAACTGAGGGGGAATACGAAGGCGCGAAAGGATGATGTCGTCATGGGCAAACCGGGAATAAAAAAATTTGAGGTCGTTCTCTGTATTCTTGTACTGGCGGCCATAGCAGCCGGTCTGCTGCTTCCTGAGACAGGGAATCTTGTCCTGCTGGACGAGCTGTGCAGTATATTGGTCATATGGATTGTGTGCATCTGCGTGATCATTCGGGTCATACATAACTGGAAAACAGGGGAGAAAAGTACTAAAACAGCAGGTGCGATCATCGCAGCTGTATGTGCGGCGGTCTGCCTGTGGTTTACGAAGGATCTTGCTGCCGATCTGGTGTCCGGCACGAAGACGGTCATGCTGACGGATATAGAAGTAAGTGAAAGCCAGGCACATACCGGCATTTTCTCATCTCGCTATTATCTGATGGGGACGGATCCTCAGGGGGAAAGAATCCGTGTGGAAATATCAGCAGACGACTATACGAGGACGAGATTGGCGGGAAATGCAAGTGCGGTTCTTGTGTATTATGAGCATATCGGACGGGCTGCGTCAGTGCGCTGAGAGGAAGTAGCGATATGACATCAGGAAAGATCGGGGGAGTCGATTGCCATGGTGACGGCTATAGATAAGGAATATTCGGCAGCCGAAGGTGCTGCTTCTTTTCTTCCGTCAGCTGTGCTTGTTTTGTAATTTAGGGGGTAGAAACGTGAGAAATAAAAAAAGATGTTATCTAATGTTAGCGGTGTTGTTGGCAGCAGTAGTTTTTGCATGCGCCGCATGTGCGGAAAGTCCGTCAGAAGAGCAGAATAACATAAATGAAGAAACAGAACCGCAGGAGACGATAGAAATTACCCTGCCGGGCTCGCTTTTCGAGTTTGCCAATACAGACCTTCAGGATAATCTGGATCAGGTTGAAGAAGAAAATTCAGAGTACTCCTGTGAACTGAGCAGCGATTACAGCAAAGTCGTCTATAAATACGATGAAAATATCGATGGGATTCTGCAGGCAAAAATCTTAGTCTCGCTGACCTCGATCTATGTTATGAATGGAATTATCGAGACAAATAACAGTGACTGGAGCGTAGATGACAGTATTGTCAACTGCCATACAGGAAAAACAGTAGTGCAGGGGACATTCCCGGGCGCATCCCTTACTTTCGGGGAAGCGGAGTGGAAGGCAAGCTACGAATAAAGCATAGTATAAAGAGTAGGATGGCAGAGAATGAAAAAAACAGCGGCAATATTACTTATGGCAGTCATGATGCTTACTAATGAACGGCAGAAGCAGGAAATCCTGGAAATGAATCAGGAATTTATTGATGATGCCCTGGAAGATTTTCAAGAAGAAAATTCGCAGTATTCGTATGAATTAAGAGACGATTTCAGCGGTGTGGTGTACCGATATGATGAATCGATAGAAAGCGTGGTTCAGGCCAAGATGCTGATGGGAGTGACGTCCATGTATGCTTTAAATGGGATCATTGAGAGTGGAAACAGCGATTGGAGCGTTGAAGTGACAATAGAAAACTGCCATACAGGCAATGCAGTTGCGCAGGGAGTGCTGCCCGGCGATTCGATTACCTTGGGAGAACAAGCGTGGGAAGCAAGTTACGAATAGAATGGCTTTCTAAAAAAGATGTGGTGGCAGATAGCGAAATGTGATAAAATAGCCCTGTTGAGTACATGTGATTATACTGTATGACGCGCTTATATCGCATGAAGTATATGATTCAAGAAGGAGGATTACATGATCAAACTATATGACAACGGTGTCTATCTCTTGAACGGCACCGAGATTGTGGAAGATACAGGAAACGTACAGGTTCCTCTCTCAAAGGAAGAAGCAGCGGAGAACACGATGGCATACGGCATCTTAAACGCGCACAATACTTCCGGCAATATGAAGAACCTGCAGATCAAGTTCGACAAGCTGACATCCCATGACATTACATTCGTCGGAATCATCCAGACAGCGCGCGCTTCAGGACTTCAGAAATTCCCGATTCCCTATGTGCTGACAAACTGTCACAACAGCCTTTGCGCGGTGGGCGGCACGATCAATGAGGATGACCACATGTTCGGGCTGACATGCGCGAAGAAATACGGCGGCGTCTATGTACCGCCTCATCAGGCAGTCATCCATCAGTATGCCCGCGAGATGCTGGCAGGCGGCGGAAAGATGATCCTCGGATCAGACAGCCATACGCGCTATGGCGCCTTGGGCACCATGGCAATGGGCGAGGGCGGACCGGAGCTTGTAAAGCAGCTCCTCAACAAGACCTATGACATCAAGATGCCGGGCGTGATCGCCATCTATCTGGACGGCGAACCGATGAAGGGCGTAGGTCCTCAGGATGTTGCCCTTGCGATCATCGGAGCAGTGTTCAAGAACGGCTATGTAAATAATAAAGTAATGGAATTCGTCGGACCGGGCGTGAAGAAGCTGAGCGCGGACTTCCGTATCGGCATTGACGTTATGACAACAGAGACGACCTGCCTGTCCTCCATCTGGACTACGGATGAGAAGATAGAGGAGTTCTACGAGATCCACGGCAGAAAAGAGGATTTCAAAGAACTGAATCCGGGCGCGGTTACATACTACGACGGATGTGTTTATGTGAACTTAAGCGAGATCAAGCCCATGATCGCAATGCCGTTCCATCCGAGCAACGTGTACACGATCGATGAGCTGAACGCAAATCTGAAGGACATTCTCCACGATGTAGAGCAGAAGGCTCTCGTCAGCCTGGACGGCGCGGTAGAGTATTCTCTCCAGGATAAGATCCGTGACGGAAAGCTTTATGTAGAGCAGGGTATTATCGCCGGATGTGCGGGCGGCGGATTTGAAAATATCTGCGCGGCAGCAGACATTATCAAGGGACACAATATCGGTTCTGACGCCTTCACGTTCAGCGTATATCCGGCAAGTATGCCGGTTTATATGGAACTGGTGAAGAACGGCGCGGTGGCTGACCTTCTGGAAGCAGGAACTGTCGTGAAGACTGCGTTCTGCGGACCGTGCTTCGGCGCGGGCGACACGCCGGCGAACAATGCGTTCTCCATCCGTCACACTACGAGAAACTTCCCGAACCGCGAGGGAAGCAAGCTCCAGAGCGGTCAGATCTCATCCGTCGCGCTCATGGATGCGCGCTCCATTGCTGCAACAGCGGCAAACAAAGGATTCCTTACTCCGGCGACAGCTGTGGATGTGGAATATAAAGGACAGAAATATCATTTTGACAGCAATATTTACGCAAACCGCGTATTTGACAGCCACGGCGTGGCTGATCCGGATGTGGAGATCCAGTTCGGACCGAACATCAAAGACTGGCCGGAGATGTCAGCGCTTCCGGAGAACCTGATCGTGAAAGTTGTATCCGAGATCCATGATCCGGTTACGACAACGGACGAGCTCATCCCGTCAGGCGAGACGTCATCATACCGTTCCAACCCGCTGGGACTCGCAGAGTTTGCGCTCTCCAGAAAAGATCCGGCATATGTGGGACGCGCAAAAGAAGTACAGAAAGCACAGAAAGCGATCGAGGCAGGCACATGTCCTCTCGATGCGCTTGAAGAGCTGAAACCGGTGATGGAGACGATCCGGAAGACTTATCCGAAAGTCGGAGAGGGCAATATCGGCGTGGGCAGCACCATCTTTGCAGTAAAACCGGGTGACGGCTCCGCAAGAGAGCAGGCGGCTTCCTGCCAGAAGGTCCTGGGCGGCTGGGCGAATATCGCCATCGAGTACGCAACAAAGCGTTACCGTTCCAACCTGATCAACTGGGGAATGCTTCCGTTCCTCACAGACGCCGACCACGAGCACCTTCCATTTAAGAATGGAGACTATATCTTCGTGCCGGATGTAAGAAAGGCAGTGGAAGAAAAGGCAGACGTGATCAAGGCATATGTGGTCGGTGACGACCTGAAAGAAATCGCTCTCAGACTCGGCGATCTGACCGACGCAGAGCGGCAGATCATACTGGATGGATGCCTTATTAACTACTACAAATCAACAATGTAATCCAAATTTTCTTCTTCCTTTTATCAGAGTAACGTGCTATAATGGCATAGACTGCGTTAAGAAGTCGTTAAATTTACAAAAAGTGAGAAAGGAATGAAAGAACATCATGGACAACAAGAATGAGTTCAAACCGTATATACCGGCCGATAAGATCGTTCCGGAGTTTACGGTCACATCCATCGTGATTGGTATCATCCTTGCAGTTGTATTCGGCGCAGCGAATGCATATCTGGGTCTTCTCGTTGGTATGACGATTTCCGCCTCTATTCCGGCGGCAGTTATTTCAATGGGTATTATTCGTGTGATCCTCCGCAGGGATTCCATTCTCGAAAACAACCTGGTTCAGACTATCGGTTCTGCCGGTGAGTCTCTGGCGGCAGGTGCGATCTTTACACTGCCGGCCCTGTTCCTCTGGGCAGAGGAAGGCAAGATCGAGTTCCCGAGCCTTGTGACGATCTTCCTGATCGCGCTGTTCGGCGGTCTCCTCGGAGTCTGCTTTATGGTGCCGCTCCGTCAGGCGCTGATCGTTGAGGAGCACGGAACACTTCCGTTCCCGGAAGGAACTGCCTGTGCAGAAGTCCTTCTTGCAGGAGAGGAAGGCGGAAGCAAAGCAGGTTCCGTATTTACAGGTCTCGGTATTGCGGCATTATACAAATTTGTTGCAGACGGACTGAAATTATTCCCGAGTGAGATCGGATATGCGTTCAAGAGCTATGCAGGATCCCAGATCGGTATCCAGGTGCTCCCGTCACTTGCGGGTGTCGGATTCATCTGCGGACCGAAGATTTCCAGCTA
Source organism: uncultured Ruminococcus sp. (assembly GCA_900555215.1). Lineage (GTDB taxonomy): Bacteria > Bacillota > Clostridia > Lachnospirales > Lachnospiraceae > Mediterraneibacter > Mediterraneibacter excrementipullorum. The sequence continues at coordinate 4,620 of USKR01000008.1, read as the reverse complement.
CATGCTGGCCGGCGGTACATTAAGCTGGTTCGTGCTCATGCCGGCGATCGCGCTGTTCGGCGGTGACGCAACGATCTATCCGGGAACAGAATCCATTTCAGCGATGCTGGCAAGTCCGGACGGAGGACCGTCTGCTCTGTGGAGCAACTATATTAAATATATCGGTGCCGGAGCCGTTGCTGCCGGCGGTATGATCAGCCTGATCAAGACATTCCCGCTGATCGTCCGTACATTTAAGCAGGCAATGGCAAGTATGAGCAAGAAGCACGCGCAGAAGAACGCACTGCGTACACAGCAGGATCTTCCGATGCCGATTCTTCTCGTGATCATCCTGGCTATCGTAATCCTGATCTGGCTGATCCCGACATTCCCGGTTAATCCGATCGGATCTCTGATCATCGTGATCTTCGGATTCTTCTTTGCATCCGTATCCTCACGTATGGTCGGCCTGATCGGATCTTCCAATAACCCGGTATCCGGTATGGCGATCGCTACTCTGATCATTGCTACACTGCTCCTGAAAGTTACAGGAACAGACGGTACAATAGGTATGGTAGGCGCTATCGCGATCGGCGGCGTTATCTGTATCATTGCCGCTATCGCGGGTGATACGTCCCAGGACCTTAAGACTGGTTTCATTGTCGGCGCTACTCCGAAGAAGCAGCAGCTCGGTGAGATGCTCGGTGTTGTAGTATCTGCCGCAGCGGTTGGATTCGTGCTTTATCTCCTTAACGAGGCATGGGGCTACGGTACGACAGAGCTTCCGGCAGCGCAGGCTACAATGATGAAAATGCTCGTCGAGGGTATCATGAACGCTGAGCTTCCGTGGGCGCTGATCTTCATCGGCGTATTTATCGCGATCGTTGCCGAGATCCTGAAGATTCCGGTAATGCCGTTCGCAGTTGGTATGTACCTGCCGTTCAGCTTAAGTGCAGGTATCATGGCAGGCGGTATCGTCCGTTACATCGTTGAGAAGATCAAAGGTACGGACGCAGAGAAGAAGGAACGCGCAGACCGCGGCGTACTTTTCACTTCCGGTCTGATCGCCGGAGAGGGTATCATGGGTATTGTGCTCGCGGTGCTTGCGGTTGCTAAAGTGGATTCCGTGATTAATCTGAGTGCAAGATTTAATTTCACTACTCCGCAGTTTGTAAGCCTGATCGTCTTCGTGCTCCTTCTGGTATATCTGTTCAGAAAGTGTATGAAGAAAGCAAAATAATCCAGAGATCATTAAGTGATCATCCGGCATGCGGCATGACCGCGGCCGGCAGGGAAACAGCCTGCATCTTGCGGGCTGTTTCTTTCTGTGTTATGATGCTTTTTAGCCGGATAACGGCTGATCGCAGAAACAGGTTATGTGTGTAGAAAACGAGAGGAAGCCTCTGAAGTATGAGTAAGAAGATTTCTAAAAATTATCTGGATTATATTCCGGTAAAAAATCCGGAAGTAGAGTATGAGACGGCTGAGAACGGCCGAGTGACAGTGTTTATAGAGTGGAAAGGATTTTATCACCGGATCGCCCAGAAGTTTTTCCATCGTCCAAGGGTAAGCGATATTAAGATGGATGAACTCGGCAGCTTTGTATGGCTCATTATTGACGATGAAAAGGACGTACATCAGCTTTCCAAAGAGCTAGATGCAAAGTTTCCGAAAATGGAAAAATCTCTGTCAAGGCTGATCAAGTTCCTGGAGATTCTTCATGATAATCATCTGATCTATTGGAAGGGGGAGAAAAGAAAGTAATGCTTCATTATATTCCGTATGTCCTTCTTTTTGCCCTTGCCACTGCGCTTATTTACGGATGGGGAATGTGGCGGAGCGCGCGGCAGAAACAGGATCTTTCCAATATGCTCAGCGCAAAAGGGATCTCAAAGATCAAGAAGGCTTTGAAAAAAGGGCCCATGACCAAAAAGGATCTGGAGCCTGTGGTGAGCTCCCTGACAGCGCGCCAGCCGTTCAGCAGTGAGCAGATCGGCGTGACAGAGCCCGGGAAATTCCTTGATTCCATCCTGCCGTATATGATCCGGCAGAAAATGATCAGGGAAATCCGGGAAGGCGGCCATACACTTTATGAGCTCAATAAAAAATAGACGGCAGACACCGTCTATTTTTTGTTTACCTATGAATGATAGTACAGCTCGATCGGATCGATCGGATCAAAAGGATGCTCTTCCACCATTTTTTTATTTCTTCCCCGGCGTTTCATTAGTTCGCCGCTTTTGTTATATACCCAGAAGGAGTAGACAAGAAGTTTGTTGATCTTTCCGATCCGTTCTTTTGTGGTTTTTTCATAGAGCGTTCCGCCGGCCTTAAAAGGCGTCTTCTTATGGATCAGGGAGATGAGCTCTGTCTCACATGTGACAGGCTCGGGGAGGATCGTATATCCTCTGCCTACGCATCCGGGTTTGTGGGAGTCGCTCCCTCCGGTCATAACTTTTCCGTATTTTTTTGCCAGTTTCTCCGCACCTGAGTTTGACTGCACCGATTCACAGCTGTTGAATGCCTCAACAAAATCAAACCGCTTTATGATTTCCGGAGACTGATAAAACTTTCTCGCATTGGTAAAGCTCATATATTTTTCGCCGCACGGATGTGCCGGACCGAGCACCCCTCCGTTTCGGTGCACCAGGTCGATCAGTACGGCAAGCGGCATCCCACGCATTTCCAGCACTCTCATCTTCACACCCTCAGGCATGATCACAAGGATATGTCCTGCATCCCGGGTGTCGTATTCGATTCCTTTGAGTACGACAAAGTCCGTATGTTTCTTCCCTTTGATATTCTCTTTCCAATAGCGGTAGCCATTATATGTGTCGTGGTCTGTGATGACCATTCCCTGAAATCCATGCTGTTTTAATATTGTGATATATTCATCCAGCCCCACTTTGCTGTCAATGGAGCCTTCCTTCACATGGCAGTGCATGTCGATCTTCATAAACATGTCCTCTTTTCCGGTGTATGCACCTGATAGAATTTTCTGACTATTTCATCTTTATTATACATCATACCTGTTGCAGATGACAACCGGGGGACACGGACTTTTCATTTTCTCAGGAGCTGAGGCGCTGCAGCACATGGAGGGATACGCTTTTTATCGATATATCCTGGAGGCCCCGTGCAGCATCGCGCAGAGGCAGCCGGTCCATGCTGCCGCGTAAACTATTGTCGGGATCTGTATTTCTGTAAAACAAAAAAGCACCATCAATATGGCAAGCACTGTCATCCCTGCCGCTGCCGTAAGTCCCCCCAGTATAGATTTTCTGATGTACATAATAAAACACACCTTTCTCTGATTTTTTGCTCTGAAAGCATCATATCAGATCAGGTGTGTCATAAAACGGACTTTACTTCTGCCACTGTATTTTTATTTACAGATCGTCCAGTTCTTCGTCCGGATCATCAATATCTTCTATGTCGTCCAGGCTGATGGTTTCCAGCCCGTTTTCGCTGACAGTATCTGATGCGGCCACGCTGTCCCGGTCCTCTCTGGCTGTTGTGCTGTCTCCGTCCAAGTCCCTCATGACGGCACGCGCCCGCTCGACTTCATTTGCAGTGGATACCTCCTGCCGGATCTCTGCTGCCCGTTTCAGGTTTTGTTTTTTGCGTTTCTTTGACAGCAGAAGAAGCTGGACCAGAACTCCTGCAGCTCCAAACAATGTGCACAGCGCGATGCGGATCAGGCTGTCCATGCCGGTATCGGGAAGCAGATAACATACTGCCGGTCCCGCAGTGACTGCGCCCAGTAAAACAGTAGCAAATATAGTGATAATCTCCAGGAACTTCATGGAAAGGATCGCGGCGATAAGTCCGATCGCCTGACAGATGCCTATGAAGATCCAGTTTTCGGGATTTATCAGATGTAAACAAAACAGGCTGACCGAGAGAAAGACTGTCACAAAGACGCCCACTCTGTATAGAACGGATCCCAGGACAGCTAACAGAAGTCCGGCGGCAAATCCGGCGCTCACGCAGACCACAGCGTCAGCACCGGCGGCTTCCGCCGCGGTAAAACCGACAAAAAAACCTGCGGCCAGTCCCAGGAGCGCTGCCCAGAACCGTACGATCTTAAGCCCGAAAAGGCAGAGCAAAAGTCCTGCTGCGGCTGCCGCGGCAAGGCCGATGATCTCTGCCTGCGTCAGCGCGTGCCCGCTCTCGTCCAGTCTGGACAGAACTGCGCTGATATCAGACAAGCTGATTCCCTGCAATGTTTCGTAAATTTCATTCATGTTCATTATACTCACCCTTACCCTTTGTCTGTTATTTGTACATCTCCCCCAGATCTTCAAGAAGATCTTTGTATTCCTTTACTACAGCCTCCGGTGAGAGGATCTGCGCATCCCGCCCGAGTCCGGTCAGCCACCCGTAGAACTGTTCGCTGACTGCTACATTGATCCGCGCAATGAAATGATCATCCCCGTCAGGGCGCAGAGGCACGTTTTTTCCGAACCGGTCGATTACGACGCCTACATATTTATTATGAAAGCGGAGCCGGACCATCTGTTCATCCCCGCCGAACATCCCGAAGGTCTGCCGTGTATAGCGTGCCAGGTCAAAACGGCTGAATTCTTCCCTGCCTTCCCGCCTGATGTTGAGTATTCCGATATGCAGCATCCGGTCCAC
>USKR01000007.1 GCA_900555215.1 uncultured Ruminococcus sp. | reverse complement strand
CAGCTCCTTCCGGGTGTACATAAGTCGGACGGGTTTTTTATCGCGAGATTTATAAAAAGGAAGAAACAGACATGAAAAAGGACATCCGGGCATATGGATATGAAGAATTAAGGACAGAGATACAGGAGCTGGGCGAGAAACCATTCCGGGCTGGGCAGATCTATGACTGGCTTCATGTGAAGCTGGCGGACAGCTTCGACGAGATGACGAACCTTTCAAAGAACTTAAGGCAGCATCTGGAGGAGGCGTATGAGATCTTACCGGTCATCATGGAGGAAAGACAGGTGTCGAAGCTGGACGGCACGAATAAATTTCTGTTCCGCCTGTATGACGGGAATATGGTGGAGAGTGTCCTCATGAGGTATAAGCATGGGAATTCAGTGTGCATCTCTTCCCAGGCCGGGTGCAGGATGGGGTGCGTGTTCTGTGCCTCCACGATCGGCGGGCTTAAGAGAAATCTTTCTGCATCAGAGATGCTGGGGCAGATCTATCAGATCCAGAAGATCACAAAAGAAAGAGTGCATAATGTGGTAGTCATGGGCACCGGGGAGCCTCTTGACAATTATGACAATTTCCTCAGGTTTGTCCGCATCCTGACAGATGAGCACGGACTTAATATCAGTCAGAGAAACGTCACGGTATCTACCTGCGGCATTGTTCCGAAAATGCTTGAACTTGCGGAGGAAAAGCTTCAGATCACGCTCGCGCTGTCTCTGCACGGATCTACTCAGGAGAAGCGTAGGAAGCTCATGCCGGTGGCAAATAAATATGATCTTTCCGAAGTGCTTGCGGCGTGTGATACTTACTTTGAGAAGACAGGGCGCAGGGTTACATTTGAGTACAGCCTGGTGCACGGAGTCAATGATACAGACGAAGACGCAAGGGAACTGACAGCTATCCTGAAGCCTCGAAACTGCCATCTGAACCTGATTCCGGTGAACCCGGTCCGGGAGCGTGATTTCGTTCGTCCGAGCAGGAAAAATGCCCTGAATTTCAAAAATAACCTTGAAAAAAGCGGAATAAATGTTACTATAAGAAGGGAAATGGGCTCTGACATCGATGGAGCCTGCGGTCAGCTCAGGCGCCGCTATGCGCAGAGGGCTGATCAGGAGAGCCACAACAGACAGGATTAAGGAGACGGATATGAGGACATTTGCGATAACAGATGTGGGAATGGTGCGACAGGTGAATCAGGATTATGTCTTTACGACAGACAGACCGCTGGGCATCCTCCAGAACCTGTTCGTGGTGGCAGACGGAATGGGCGGACATCAGGCAGGCGACTATGCGTCAAAATATACGGTGGAAGTGCTCAGGCGGGAGCTTAAGATGAGCGAGGGCGAGGATGTGGAGAAGTGCCTTGTAGGGGCGATCAAAACAGCTAACCGGGAGATCATCAAAGAAGCATCCCGCGATGAACACCTCAAGGGGATGGGAACGACCGTGGTCGCTGCAACGATCATGAACCAGATGATGTATTTCGCAAATGTGGGAGACAGCCGTCTGTATCTGATCAACCAGGGAATACAGCAGCTTACGAAGGACCATTCACTTGTGGAAGAAATGGTGCGTCTGGGAGGCATTAAGCCGGAGGAAGCCAAGCACCATCCGGATAAAAACATCATCACAAGGGCAATCGGCGCCAAAGCAGATGTAGATGTAGATTTTTATGAACACCGTCTGAAACGGGGAGACATCATACTGATGTGTACAGACGGACTCAGCAATATGGTAGAGGATGAGGAACTCTTCCATATCGTCCAGGGAGGAAGAGACATCGTCGAAGCAGGGCAGGCTCTTGTGGATGCTGCAAAAGAAAACGGCGGTACGGACAATATCGGCATTGTCCTGATTGAACCGTTCGCAGATGAGGTGAGTGTATTATGATCAGAGAAGGAGTTTATTTAGGCAAGAGGTATGAGATACTGGGACGTATCGGTTCCGGCGGCATGGCGGACGTCTATAAGGGCAAGGACCATAAGCTAAACCGGTATGTGGCGATCAAAGTGCTCAAAAGTGATTACCGCAAAGATGAAGTATTTATCAAAAAGTTCCTGAGCGAGGCACAGGCGGCGGCGGGGCTGATGCACCCGAACGTAGTCAATGTCTATGACGTGGGACAGGACAGAGGTCTGTACTACATGGTTATGGAACTTGTGGAAGGAATCACGCTGAAAGACTATATCGAGAAGAAAGGCAGGCTTTCAGCGAAGGAGACGATCAGCATCTCGATCCAGATGGTGACAGGTCTTCAGGCAGCTCACAACCAGCATATCATACACAGGGATATCAAACCCCAGAATATTATTATTTCAAAAGACGGTAAAGTTAAGGTCACAGATTTCGGTATCGCCCGTGCGACGACAGCTACGCAGACGATCAGCACCAGCGTTATGGGATCTGTGCATTATACATCGCCTGAGCAGGCGAGAGGCGGAGTGGTTGACCAGAAGAGTGATATTTACTCCATCGGTATCACCATGTATGAGATGATCACAGGGCATGTGCCGTTTGACGGTGATTCTACGGTATCTGTGGCGCTCAAACACCTTCAGGAAGAAATTAAATCTCCGGCAGAAGAAGTGCCGGATATCCCATACAGCCTGGAATGCATCATTATGAAATGTACCCAGAAAAATCCGGGACTTCGCTATCCCGACTGCGCCGCGCTTCTGCTTGACCTGAAACGTTCTCTTGTGGACCCTGAAGGGGATTTTGTTGTCCTGGGAGCAGCAGGGGGAGACACGGACCGCACGATGGTCATGTCAACGGCAGAGCTGGAACAGGTACAGGGACGCGGACGCGGTTATGCTGATGACGATTATGATGATTACGATGACGATGATGAGGATGAAGACGATGATGAGGACGACCGTCCCCGCGGCAGGCGTCAGGAGCAGTATGACCGAAGAGGCAGGAAGAACAATGTGAATCCTGATACTAAGCGGATCATGCGTATTCTGATGATCGTGGCAGGTGTTGTTATTGCCCTGCTCGTCCTTTTCCTGGTCGGGAATGCGGCAGGCTTCTTTTCGGGACCGGGGATCTCGGCGACAAAGGAAGAGACGGTCAAAGTGCCGGATGTGCGCGGCATGACATATGAGGAAGCAAAGGATGAACTGCAGAAGCACGATCTTGGAATTGAGAAAGCGGCGGAAGAAGAGCCTTCCAATGATTACGCTAAAGGGGAGATCAAAAGCCAGGATCCGGAAGCGGGCAAAGAGGTAAAGAAAAATTCAACGGTCACTGTGGTGATCAGCAGCGGCGAGCCGGCAGAGAAAGTGAAGGTGCCCAATGTAGTGGACAAGAGCGAGGCGGATGCGGAGAAGATTCTCCAGGATGCCGGGCTGAAGGTAACAAAGGGAGAACCCCAGAACAGTGATACCATTGCCGCGGGGAATGTGATCTCATCCGACCCGGCAGCGTATACAGAGGTCGATGAGGGAACCAGTGTTACGATCGTGATCAGCCTTGGGAAAGAAGAAGTGAAAGTGCCGGATCTTAGGAACCGCAGTTCTGCGGATGCGGAGTCTGCGCTGGCTGCTGTGGGACTTGTCGGAAGCGCAAGCCAGGATTACAGTGATACAGTTGCCGCGGGAAATGTCATTTCCCAGAGCCCCGAATCGGGAACATCGGTTGAAAAGGGATCCACGGTCAGCTATGTGGTGAGTCTTGGACCAAAGACGCAGACAGTAGAGGTGCCGGATGTATTGAGATCTTATCCGGAGACAGCAGAGCAGATGCTGAGTGAAGCCGGGCTCACGGCGGTATACGGAGGAGAGCAGTACAGCGATTATCCGAAAGGAACGGTCTGCCGGCTGAATCCGGAAGTGGGCGTGAAGATTGAAAAGGGCAGCACTGTATATTACTGGGTGAGCCTGGGACCTGAAGATACGGGAGATACCGGCGGCGGAGGCACAGAACAGGAATAAGGGACAGTGCCGGGGGACTGATCCGGGAGACAGTAAACAGAAAGACTGAAAAATGCAGGGTAAGATCATTAAAGGAATTGCCGGATTCTACTACGTTCATGTAGCAGGATCCGGTGTTTATGAGTGTAAGGCAAAAGGAATTTTCCGAAAAGACGGGGTCAAACCCCTTGTGGGGGACGATGTGGAGATGGAAGTCACCCATGAAAAAGATATGGAAGGGAATATCATGCGTATCCTTCCGAGGAAGAATGAGCTGGTGCGCCCGGCCGTGGCGAATATCGACCAGGCGCTGGTCGTGTTCGCGGTGACAAAGCCGAAACCGCATTTTAATCTCCTCGACCGTTTCCTCGTTATGATGGAAACAAAGGAAATCCCGGCAATACTCTGTTTTAACAAGGCGGATATTGCAGGGGACGCGGAAATCGCAGGATTGAAGGCCGTGTATGAAAACTGTGGTTATCCGCTTATATTCACAAGTGCAAAGAAAGAGGAAAATATAGACAGGCTGAAAGAACTCCTGCAGGGGAAGACGACTGCTGCTGCGGGTCCGTCCGGTGTGGGAAAATCCTCACTGATCAATCGGCTCCAGAGTGGAGTGAAGATGGAGACGGGAAGCATCAGCCGCAAGATCGAGAGAGGAAAACATACGACAAGACATTCCGAACTGATCATGCTGGGAGATGAGTCCTACATCATGGACACGCCGGGATTCAGTTCTCTTTATGCAGGCAATATGGAAAAAGAAGACCTGAAATACTGCTTCCCAGAATTCGCGCCTTATGAAGGGAAATGCCGGTTCAACGGATGCGGGCATATTCACGAACCCGGGTGCGCGGTCAAGCAGGCGGCAGACGAGGGAAAGATACACAGGATCCGGTACGAGGATTATGTAATGATGTACCGGGAATTACAGGAAAGAAAGAGGTATTAGATGAGTGAGAATATTTTGGCGCCGTCAATGCTTTCGGCGGATTTTAAGATCCTGGGAGAACAGTTGAAAGAGACAGAGGAGGCAGGGGCTCAGTACATTCATTTTGATGTGATGGATGGGATCTTTGTCCCGAGTATTTCGTTTGGCATGCCGGTGCTCTCATCTGTGAAAGGGGCTACAGACCAGGTGCTGGATGTGCACCTGATGGTAACAGAACCGATCCGGTATGTGAAGGAATTTGCTTCCTGCGGTGCTGATATTATCACGATCCATTTGGAAGCATGTGAGGACCCGGGAGCAGCGCTGGAAGCGATCCATGCATGCGGAGTGAGAGCCGGGATCTCGATCAAGCCGGCAACACCTGTGGAGGAACTCATCCCCTATCTTGAGCTGGCGGATATGTTCCTGATCATGAGTGTGGAGCCGGGATTCGGCGGTCAGGCATTTATCCCGGAATCACTGGAGCGTATCAGGCGTGTCAGAGATTTGCTCGATGAGCGGGGGCTTGAGAAGGATGTGGAAGTAGACGGAGGAATTTATCATTCAAATGTGGATGAAGTTCTGAACGCGGGAGCAAATGTGATCGTGTCAGGATCAGGCGTTTATAGAGGAGATATCAGAAAGAACACTGCAGAATTTATGGAGATATTGAGGAATCATGAGTAAGCGGACTGTGATCGTAAGCGGGGGGATGCTGGAGAAGGATTTCGCTCTCCCAATCATTAAAAGTGAAGATACGGAATTTGTGATCGGAGTGGACAGAGGACTGAAATTTCTCTATGACCATGAGATCAAGCCGGATTATATCGTAGGTGATTTTGACAGCGTACCTAAAGGGCTGGTGGATTATTACAGGGAAGAGGCGGATGTGCCGATCCGGGAATTCAATCCGGTCAAGGATGCATCGGATACGGAGATCGCTCTGCGCCTCTGCCTTGGGCTGAACAGGAAAGAGATCTGGATACTCGGAGGTACGGGAAACCGTATCGACCATCTCTGGGCAAATATCCAGTGCCTTCAGATCGCGCTTGACGCAGGCGCGGATGCGCGGATCGTGGACAGTCATAATCAGATCCGGCTTCTGGACAAAGGGATCACTCTGAAGCGGGAAGAGGCGTTTGGAAAATATTTTTCGCTGTTTCCGATGGAACTTCCTGTGGATGCTCTGACGATTACCGGGGCGAAGTATCCGCTTAAAAATCATTTTCTGAAACCGGATGACAGCCTCTGCGTGAGCAATGAATTTGAGCTGGATGAAGTGAAGATCTCGTTCTCGTTTGGCAAGGTGATATTGATGGAGACGAGAGATTAGCAGAAAAATCTTAACAGATAAGGAGATAAAAGGATAAATGAAATTAGGAATCGTAGGATTACCGAATGTCGGAAAAAGTACATTATTTAACTCTTTGACAAAAGCAGGGGCAGAGTCAGCGAACTATCCATTCTGCACGATCGACCCGAATGTGGGCGTTGTTACAGTGCCGGATGAGCGGCTTAATGTACTGGGAGAGATGTATCACACAAAAAAGATCATCCCTGCGGCGATTGAATTCGTGGATATTGCCGGGCTTGTAAAGGGCGCTTCAAAAGGAGAGGGACTCGGGAATCAGTTCCTTGCCAACATCCGCGAGGTGGATGCCATTGTACATGTGGTACGCTGCTTTGAGAATACGAATATCGTCCATGTGGATGGAAGTATCGATCCTCTCCGCGATATAGAGACGATAAACCTGGAGCTGATCTTCTCGGACCTGGAGGTGCTGGAGAGAAGGATCGCGAAGACGGTCAAGCTCTCGAGGAATGACAAGACGGCGGCGAAAGAGCTGGATCTCTTGAACCGTATTAAGGCACATTTGGAGGAGAACAAGCTGGCAAAGAGCTTTGTGACAGAGGATGAGGACGAGCAGGCATGGCTTGCCGGGTACAATCTCCTGACGGCGAAGCCTGTGATCTTTGCCGCGAATGTATCCGAGGATGACCTTGCAGATGACGGAGCTTCAAATCCGGGAGTGCAGGCAGTCCGCGAATACGCGGAAGAGGAAGCGTGCGAAGTGTTCGTTGTATGCGCTGAGATCGAGGAGGAAATTTCTCAGCTCGATGACGATGAGAAGAAGATGTTCCTCGATGACCTGGGACTGAAAGAGTCCGGTCTGGAGAAGCTGATCAAGGCAAGCTATCATCTCCTGGGTCTGATCAGCTACCTGACAGCAGGCGAGCCGGAGGTGCGCGCATGGACAATCACAAGAGGAACGAAAGCGCCGCAGGCTGCGGGGAAGATCCACTCTGATTTTGAGAGAGGATTTATCCGCGCTGAGGTAGTGAGCTATGATGACCTGATCGCGTGCGGTTCTCATACAGCGGCGAAAGAAAAAGGTCTGATCAGGCTGGAAGGAAAAGACTATGTAGTACAGGACGGCGACATCATGCTGTTCAGATTTAACGTATAGAAACCAGTTCGTGCGGCTGAACGGACGAAGGAGTATGGATATGCATTATGACATCAGTTTTCCCAATCTTGGCATAGAACTGGATCATGTGGGGAAGAGCATTGACGTTTTTGGTTTTCAGATCGCATATTATGGAATCATTATAGGAGCTGCCATCCTGATCGGATTTATGATCGCGGTCCACGAGGCGAAGCGGACAAGGCAGAATCCGGAAGACTACCTGGACATGGGGATCATCGGGGTTATCATGGGGATTGCCGGGGCGAGGATTTATTATGTTGTCTTCTCCTGGGATATGTACAAGGATAACCTGCTGGATATTTTTAATCTGAGACAGGGCGGTCTTGCCATCTACGGCGGCGTGATCGGTGCGGTGATCGCTGTGTTTATCCTTGCCAGAGTGAAACATCTGTCCCCGTTTCAGATCTTTGATACAGTGGCGCTTGCGATCCTGAACGGGCAGATGCTGGGGCGCTGGGGCAATTTCTTTAACAGGGAGGCATTCGGGGAGTACACGGACAGCCTGTTTGCCATGAGGCTGCCTTTGGATGCAGTACGTTCCGGGGATGTGACGGAAACCATGCGCCGGCATATAGAGACTATTGGCGGCGTTGAGTATATTCAGGTCCATCCTACATTTCTGTATGAATCAGTGTGGTGCGCGGTACTGCTCATCATCCTGGTGCTTTACAGGAAACATAAAAAGTATGAGGGAGAATTGTTCCTTCTCTATGTGTTCGGATATGCGCTGGGCAGGGTGTGGATCGAAGGGCTGCGCACGGATCAGCTTTTACTTCCGGGAATAGGACTTCCGGTATCCCAGCTTCTTGCCGGAGTGATCGTGGCGGGTGCCGGAGCTGCGCTTCTGTATCTGCGGAAGCATCACAAAAAGATGCCAATGCTTAAGAGCGGGAAGGTTTATGAGCCTATGCCGGATAAGATCGAGGGCAGTAAACCTCCGAGGAAGAAAGACCGGATTTTTAAATTCAAGAAAAAGTAAATGGTTACGGAAATCGGTTGTACTCATAAGATGAGGAGCAGCCGATTTCCTTTTTGTAAAGAAAAGAATGCATTTTTTCTTTGCAGATACTCAAAGGAAAACAGATATTCAGACAAAGTTAAATTCATGCCGGAGAAGTGTGAGGTGAGCAGGAAAACAAGATAAACGGGAAACCTGTGGAGCGTTCGGCAAAACCCTGCGGTTAACCGTGTGCTGTACGCCAAAAGATACAAAAACCCGACCGCCCTCTATGGACTTTTGTCATTTTTGGCGATATAATAAAACCACATGTGAATAATTATATTTTCTATGTAAATTTTAAGGAGGAACAAGAAAATGGCAAGAAAAATGAAGACCATGGACGGTAACCAGGCTGCTGCTCACGTTTCATATGCGTATACAGAAGTCGCGGCGATCTACCCGATCACACCGTCATCCGTTATGCCGGAGCATGTTGACGAATGGGCAACAGAAGGCAGAGAGAACATCTTCGGACAGACAGTCAATGTAGTAGAGATGCAGTCCGAGGCAGGTGCGGCAGGTGCTGTACACGGCTCTCTGGCAGCAGGAGCCCTTACGACAACATTTACAGCGTCCCAGGGACTTCTTCTTATGATCCCGAACCTGTACAAGGTTGCCGGCGAGCAGCTTCCGGGCGTGTTCAACGTATCCGCTCGTGCACTTGCAAGCCATGCGCTTTCTATCTTTGGAGATCACTCAGATGTTTACGCCTGTCGTCAGACCGGAGCTGCTATGCTCTGCGAGTCCAGCGTTCAGGAGGTTATGGACCTTACACCGGTTGCACATTGTGCGGCTCTGGAAGGAAAACTTCCTTTCATTAACTTCTTCGACGGATTCCGTACATCACACGAGATCCAGAAGATCGAGACATGGGATTATGAAGACCTCAAAGATCTGGTAAATATGGACGCGATCGACGCTTTCCGTGCACATGCGCTGAATCCGAACCATCCGTGCCAGAGAGGTTCTGCTCAGAACCCGGATATCTTCTTCCAGGCAAGAGAGGCATGTAACCCGTATTACGATGCTCTTCCGGGAATCGTTCAGAACTATATGGACAAAGTAAATGAGAAGATCGGTACAGATTACAAGCTGTTCAACTACTATGGAGCAGAGGATGCAGAGCATGTGATCGTTGCTATGGGTTCTGTCTGCGATACGATCGAGGAGACCATCGATTACCTGATGAAGGCAGGCGAGAAAGTCGGCGTTGTTAAGGTTCGTCTGTACAGACCGTTCTGCGCGCAGGCTCTTATCGATGCAATCCCGGATTCTGTTAAGAAGATCTCTGTTCTCGACAGGACAAAAGAGCCGGGAGCACTCGGCGAGCCTCTGTACCTTGATGTTGTTGCAGCGCTTAAGGGAACAAAATTCGATGCGGTTCCGATCTACACAGGACGTTACGGCCTTGGTTCCAAGGATACGACACCTGCTCAGATCGTTGCTGTATTCCACAATGACGAGAAACAGAAATTCACGATCGGTATCGTTGACGATGTGACGAACCTGTCACTGACAGCAGACGAGCCGCTTGTTACAACACCTGAAGGAACGATCAACTGTAAGTTCTGGGGACTTGGCGCTGACGGTACAGTCGGAGCGAACAAGAACTCCATCAAGATCATCGGTGACAACACAGACATGTATGCACAGGCTTATTTTGACTATGACTCCAAGAAGTCCGGCGGTGTTACAATGTCTCACCTGCGTTTCGGTAAATCACCGATCAAATCTACATACCTGATCCATCAGGCGAACTTTGTGGCATGCCACAACCCGTCCTATGTGGACAAGTACAACATGGTTCAGGAACTTGTTGACGGCGGTACATTCCTTCTGAACTGTCCGTGGGATATGGAAGGACTTGAGAAGCATCTGCCGGGACAGGTTAAAGCATATATTGCAAACCACAACATCAAGTTCTACACGATCGATGGTATCAAGATCGGTAAGGAGATCGGACTTGGCGGACGTATCAATACTGTCCTTCAGTCTGCATTCTTCAAACTTGCCGCTATCATTCCGGAGGAGGAAGCAATCGACCTGATGAAGGCTGCTGCTAAGGCTACTTACGGAAGAAAGGGCGACAAGATCGTACAGATGAACTATGACGCGATCGATGCAGGCGCTAAGCAGGTTGTAGAAGTGGCAGTTCCGGAGAGCTGGAAGGACGCTGCTGACGAAGGACTTGCGACTCCGAAGGTAGACGAGAACGGAAGAAAAGACGTTATCGATTTCGTTAAGAATATCCAGGCTAAGGTAAATGCTCAGGAAGGAAATACTCTTCCGGTATCTGCATTTAACGACTATGTAGACGGCTCTACACCGTCCGGATCTTCTGCATACGAGAAACGTGGTATCGCAGTGGATATCCCGGTATGGAAACCGGAGAACTGTATCCAGTGTAACCGCTGTGCATATGTATGTCCGCACGCTGTTATCCGCCCGGTAGCTCTGACAGAGGAAGAGCTTGCGAAAGCACCGGAAGGAATGGAAGCAATCGATATGATCGGTATGCCGGGCATGAAGTTCTCCATGACAGTTTCTGCTTACGACTGTACAGGATGCGGTTCCTGCGCGAATGTATGTCCGGGCAAGAAGGGCGAGAAGGCTCTTGTTATGGAAAACATGGAAGCAAACGCCGGCAAGCAGGACTTCTTCGATTACGGAAGAGAGATCCCGGTAAAACCGGAAGTTGTCGCAAAATTCAAAGAGACAACTGTAAAGGGAAGCCAGTTCAAACAGCCGCTGCTTGAGTTCTCAGGCGCATGTGCAGGCTGTGGAGAGACACCGTACGCTAAGCTGATCACACAGCTCTTCGGTGACAGAATGTATATTGCAAACGCAACAGGATGTTCTTCCATCTGGGGCAACTCCTCACCGTCCACACCTTACACAGTGAACGAGAAGGGACAGGGTCCGGCATGGTGCAACTCTCTGTTCGAGGATAACGCAGAGTTTGGTTACGGTATGCTGCTCGCTCAGAACACGATCCGTGACAGAATGAAAGCAAAAGTAGAGAAGATCGCTGAGATCGCAGAGAAAGAAGAAGTTAAGGCTGCTGCAAAAGAGTATCTTGATACATTCGGATGCGGCGCTGAAAACGGAACAGCTACTGACAACCTGGTAGCAGCTCTGGAAGCTTGTGACTGCGACCTTGCAGAGAAGAACGAAGTTCTTAAGAACAAAGACTTCCTCGCTAAGAAATCCCAGTGGGTATTCGGCGGTGACGGATGGGCTTACGATATCGGATTCGGCGGTGTTGACCATGTACTTGCAAGCGGCAAGGACATCAACATCATGGTATTTGATACAGAGGTTTACTCCAACACAGGCGGACAGTCCTCCAAGGCTACGAAGACAGGTGCAACAGCACAGTTCGCGGCAGGCGGTAAAGAGACGAAGAAGAAAGACCTTGCGGGCATGGCAATGAGCTACGGCTATGTATACGTTGCACAGATCGCTATGGGCGCTGACTTCAACCAGACAGTCAAAGCCATCACAGAGGCTGAGGCATATCCGGGACCGTCACTCATCATCGCTTACGCTCCTTGTATCAACCATGGTATCAAGAAAGGTATGAGCAAGGCGCAGACAGAGGAACAGCTGGCAGTAGAGTGCGGATACTGGAACAACTTCCGGTTCAATCCGGCTGCTGAGGGCAACAAGTTCTTCCTTGACAGTAAGGCTCCGAAGCAGGAAGACTACCAGGCATTCCTTGACGGAGAGGTACGTTACAATGCTCTTAAGAGAGCAAATCCGGAGAAGGCTGCAAGACTGTTCGCGATCAACGAGCAGGAAGCTATGGAGAGATACGAATACCTGAAGAAACTGGTAGACGTATACGCAGCTGACGCTGAGTAAGCAGGATCTTACGAAAAAGCTGAAAAAAGAGCCAGGATATGGCTCGGTAATGGATAAATACAGAAAAGCCGGGGAGGTAAAACTCCCCGGTTTTTCTGCGCTTTCTGGCAATGTTTTCTTCTTTTGAATTACCAGAAATTACAACCGCCGATTTCGTTGACAAAAAAGCAATTATGCGGATATAATCTGAGCCGTGATGTCGAGGTCACACGGCAGAGTCTGTCGGGAACTGGAACTGACATACACCAAATAACATTCATCAGGAGGAAGCTATGAAGAAAAAAATTTTGGCAGCCATAATGGGTGCGGCTATGGCGATCAACGTATCACCCGTTATTGCTCTTGCTGAGCCTGCGGCGGATAATGAAACAGCGACTGTGGAAGAGACAGTAACAGATGCAGGGGTTACCGGCGCGGTATCTGCTGCCGGAGTGGAAATAACGGAAGCAGAACTGACAGGAGCAGAACTGACAGGAGCAGAGGCGGCGGAGAGCGCAGCTCTGGAAGTATCCGCGCAGGAAGCGAACAGCGGACAGGAGAAGGATGTAAGAGCTGAGATTTCAGATCAGACAACACTTGAAGCTGCAATTGCGCAGGGAGGAGTCGTCGATCTGACAGGGAAGACGATCACCTTGGAGCGTGCGCTTACGGTGAACAACAGCGTGACCATCACGGGCGGTACACTGATCGGCAGCTCTGGTGTAACTGGAAATCTTGTAACCCTTACCGGAGATACAGCAGCACTTGACGGAGTCACGATCATAACAGCAGCGGAGAATAAAACCGCTCTGCATGCTTACAGGACTGCACTTACAGCAAATAACCTTACTATTGACCATACAAACGCGGCCGGTGGAGCGCCGGTCATTGTCAACGGCGGTAGCGCGGTGTTCACAGGAAATCTTGATCTGACACTGGGAGCGAATTCCTGGTACGGAGTAAATGTGGACAATGCGACAGCGGATTTCTCCGGAGCATCCATAGCGAAGATCGATACTCTTTCAGCAACGCAGTCAGTCGTATGTGTGGAGAACGGCGGAACAGTTCCCGGGAAGGCCGCAAATACGACCGAGGTAGTGACCGCGGACGGGCAGACAGCTTACGTGCAGGATGAAAACCTTCCGGCATTCCTGAAAGCCAAAAAAGAGAAGGATGTTATTTCTGTCACACTGCTGCATGATGTGAATCTGAGCGAGCCGCTTTATCTGGAA
>USKR01000006.1 GCA_900555215.1 uncultured Ruminococcus sp. | reverse complement strand
ACTTCTACATTCGTCATATCCGGATATTTGGACAGCAGACACGCAACCGCTCCCGAAACTACCGGGGTCGCCATCGATGTGCCGGTTTTCATTGTATACGGATGCTCCCCGGACCGCCCGTACCTGCCATTGCAGCTTATAATCCCCGTCCCTGGCGCAAACACGTCAGGCTTTACTACACACTCACCGGTAGGACCACGTCCGGAATAATTTATATTTTTTGCCCGTCTCTGTACTGGCGGGAGTTCTGTATCGGGGACTCCCACTGTGATTACTTTTCGGCTGGTACCGGGCACCGCTACGGTCCCGGTCCCCGGTCCATAATTGCCCGCTGATACTACTACCACCAGACCACTATCCCATAATTCCTCCACAGCATCTAAAAATAAGTATTTCTGATACACAGCGAGATCCGGCTGTGTGCCCACTGAGATATTTACGATCCTCACCCCATACCTGTCTTTTTGTTCCAGAATCCAGCGGATACCAGCCATAACATTTTCTACGTTTCCATTCCCCTCGCGGTCAAGCACCTTTCCCACAAGAAGGACCGCTTCCGGAGCCATTCCCGCATACAGGCCATCCGACACTCTGCCGCTTCCCGCAAGGATCCCCGCCACATGAGTCCCGTGTCCGCTGTCGTCACTGCATTTCATCGAATTCCCGACAAAATCCCTGAAACCGGCTGTACGCCCTTCCAGATCCGGATGGGCAGATATCCCTGTGTCAAGTACCGCGACCGTGACCCCCTTTCCCAAACATTTCCCCGATTTTATATCATCGCACCAATAGCTGACTGCCTGTTTTACCCATCTCATAATAAATCCCTTTTTAATCAGAATATTCTCCTATTCTGATTTTTGTCCATTGTAACGGCATTTCTCTTATTCTTCTCAATGCTGTAACCACTTTTCACGCTCTGCATACTATAAAACTGTAAACAATAACCTAATTGGAGGATTTAACATGAGTGATTTAACTGCTACAAACTGTGGATGCGGATGCGACAATGGAAACGGAATGTCTTCCTGCCTGTGGATCATTCTCCTGCTTTGCTGCTGCGGCGGATGCGGCGGTAACACATTCAGCGGCAACGGATGCGGAAATGACAGCTGCCTGTGGATCATCCTTCTGCTCTGCTGCTGCGGCGGATTCGGCAGCAATGGATGCGGATGCTGATCAATTTCAGAAGATTCTGACAGCTTGACCAATCGGGGTCAGACCCCTCTTCAGAGGGGTCTGACCCCTTGCACATTTCTCCTTGCACATTTTAAAACGGGATGTACACATCCGCACATCCCGTTTCCATCACATGATATTCTTTTTTTCCGTCTGGTTCTTACTGCCTGCATCTTTTTGCCCTCTTTTTTCAGCATTTTCTCTCTCCTGCTCAATCAGACGTCTTTTCAGCATACAATCTTCATCGATTTCATATACGGCGTTGCCGTCAATAATTAATTTTCTTGACACTGTCTTTTCATCCCTTTCTCTTTGTTCCTTATTATTTTATGAACCTGCTTTATGAACCGTGCCCGCCGGCTTCTGCACTCCGTTTTCCGTCCTGTGCGTGGAAGTTCATTTTACATCTTTTCCACAATTCATAAATATATACACAGCAACATATATATTTACAACGCTATATGCAGGAGTCTGTATGGATAAAAATCTTCCCGGACCAATGACCCCTTTTGACGATCTGATTACTTCTCCGGAACTGCAGATCATGAAACTGCTGATCCCCTATGCTCCTGCATCCAAACGGCAAATGCTCGCAGCCTGTGTAAAAGTCATGGAACTCAGGGAAACTATCCGCATATTCAGCGGAGGGAGGGGTTCTGTCAGGGCACAGACGCTCAGAGATGAAGAAAATCCATCCCCAATCGATCTGCTCAACAGTTTCCGCCCCTATCTAAAACCCCGCGAGATCTCTGCCCTGGATATGATACTCAACTTAAGGGAAATGATGTCTGTCATGGAAGTGATGCAGAGCGCATCCTCTTCAGAGTCCGGAGATACAGGAATGAATCCGATGGATCTCCTGTCAGGAATCCTATCCCCGGAACAGCAGGAGATGTTCCACATATACAGCGATATGTTTTCCCAGGCTGAAAGCAGCCCTCAGAAAGGAGATGATATAAATGACAGCGGAAGAGTGGATGAACAATCCGGCAATGAAGAATATAGATCCCGCCAAACTGGAACTAATCCGGATGGCGGCGTCGAAAACCTCGGGTAAAACAGGAAAAGACCTTGCCCCGGTCATGCTGGCCTTAATCACCAGCGCAAACAGACAAGGGATCCAATTCACCTCCGATGAAGCCACCCTGATCCTGGAAATACTGAAACAGGGGAAAAGCAAAGAAGAGCAGGAACAGATCGACAGGACAGTGCAGATGACCAGTTCAATATTCAAGCGCCATAAGCACTGAAATCTGACTTTGTTCGAAACTAAGCTGAGGTAAAACCGAAAACCGCAGACTCATGAAATGAATCTGCGGTTTTCTGCGCTCATCGAATCCTGCAGGCGCCATTAACCGCTGCAGAAATCCGCAGCAGAACAATTTATCCCAACAGGGGCACTTCCTGTCCCCGGAGCCGTATGATCGGCCCCCCGGTCCCTTCGATATACTCTCTGGTAATGACCACCTCTCCAATACTGTCATCTTTTGGTATCTCATACATGATATCCAGCATAAACTCCTCGATGATCGCGCGCAGGGCACGGGCTCCGGTATCCTTCTTCATCGCTTTCTCTGCGATCGCTTCAAGCGCATCATCATTGAAATCCAGTTTCACCTCGTCCAGTGCGAGCAGCTTCTGGTATTGCTTCAGGATTGCATTCTTAGGCTCTTTGAGTATCTTGACAAGCATATCTTTGTCCAGACCTTTAAGAGTGAAGATGATAGGAAGCCTTCCGAGAAATTCCGGGATCATGCCGAATTTTCTCAAATCTTCCACCGTTACTTTAGAAAGGATATCCTTGTCATTTTCATATTTATCTTTCAGTTCTGCATTAAATCCCATGGAGGTCTTCTTCTGAAGCCTTTCCCTGATAATACCTTCCAGGTCAGGGAACGCTCCCGCGCAGATAAATAGAATATTCTTCGTATTTACCGTGGTCAGGGGAACCATAGCGTTCTTGCTGTTCGCCCCTACCGGGACTTCCACATCGCTTCCTTCCAGAAGTTTCAGCATTCCCTGCTGGACAGATTCACCGCTTACATCCCTCTGGTTGGAATTCTGTTTCTTCGCGATCTTATCGATCTCATCAATAAAGATGATCCCCTGCTCTGCTTTCTCCACATCATTGTCCGCGGCCGCAAGGAGCTTGGAAACAACGCTTTCAATGTCATCGCCTATGTAGCCTGCCTCTGTCAGAGACGTAGCGTCCGTAATCGCCAGAGGCACGTCAAGAAGGCGGGCCAGCGTCTTGACAAGGTAAGTTTTACCGCTCCCTGTCGGTCCGATCATGAGCATATTCGATTTTTCAATCTCAATGTCATCCGCTGTGCCTGCCGCCACACGCTTATAGTGATTATATACCGCTACAGACATCGCTTTCTTGGCATATTCCTGCCCCACTACATAATCGTCCAGCCTTGCCTTGATCTTATGTGGAGCAGGTATCTTCTTGATATCAAGCTGGTGGAACTCCTTCGGTTTTTCTTTCTTTTTCTTGATCTTCTGCTGTCTGGGCCGCATGTTCTCAAGGTCAGAAAGATTAAGGAACTGAACCCCCGGCGTATTCATCAGCCGGTTCAGATCCACAGCTCCACTGGTCATGGCGTCAAAGCTCTTCTGCATACAGTCCGGGCATACAGTAATATTATTCGGAAGCTCGATCATCTTCCCGGTCACGCTCTCCGGACGATGGCAGATAAAACAAATCTTTTCATACTCATCGTCACTGTCCCCGTCGTTTTTCTCAGTGGCAGCAATCTCGTCCTTGCCTGTTCCCTCGGCAGAATCATTCCCTGAATCCACGCCTTTCTCCGGCTGATCATCCTGTCCGCCCATACTGGTTTTCATGTTTATTTCTTTATCTTTCTCATCTTCTAAGATGAAATCCTGATCTGACATAAATCGTTCCCTTCTATACTCCAAGCATTTCCTGTGGATCCGTTGCAAACGGTTTCCCCGGATGCCTTTTATTATAGTACACTTGCATTCCTTATACAAATGAAGTTTTTCTAAACGTACAAAACCTCCCTCAGCGCCCCTACTGAATCTCCTGGAGGCGCAGTCCCGCCGTATCTGTCACCGGAAGTGAGAATACAACAGATTTTGCCTTGCTCCCCAACCCTGCGTTTTCCATGATTGAACGCATAATAGAATTCTTCATCTCAGCTTTTGCCACAATGAAGATCATCTCTTTCTCATCCGCGATAGAGACGCCAAGGAACTTCTCTGCCTTTTCCAACCCGGTCCCTTTTGCATGAATGACCGTCCCGCCTCCGGCGCCCTGCGCTCTGGCCGCCTCCATCACTTCTTCACTGTACCCGTGGTTTGCTATCACAACGATCAATTCATATTTCGTGTTCTTCATCACATTCTCCTCTTCTCTCTCATACATCTGTCCATCTAAAAGAAACCGGAATAATTTCCCGCCGCCAATACTTGATACAGGAACAAGGAATGCGATCCCCGTCCCGGGGACATCGATCTGAAGGCTTTCCTCCATATCCCGTTTTACATTTTTCCATGTCTCATCTGTTATAACTGCCATCATAACGGTTTTCTCCGTCATTTCCAGACCCAGGCAGTCCAGGATCTCACTGGTCGCGGTCCCTTTTGCGAGAGTACACAGCACCGCGGAAAGCCCGTTATGTTCATAACACGACAGGAGCCTGCGCCCCATGGTGCGTTTTGTAACCGTCATCAGCAAATATATCTCACTCATACCATACCTCTTAAAGTTCTATAATCTCATCATCCGAAAGCTGAGCAAATACGGAGTCCTTGCCCTCTGCCCCGGCATTCTCTGCATGTTTTGAACGGAACTGATAAACAAGTCCCAGGATCTGTATCGTGATCAGCGGCGTCATGGCGACCATCGCCACCACTCCAAACGCATCGGTTACGATATCTCCGCCAATGCTTACACACGCGCCGATAGCGAATGGCAGCAGGAAGGTCGCCGTCATCGGTCCGGACGCCACACCACCCGAATCAAACGCGATCGCAGTAAATATCTTTGGGACAAAAAATGAAAGGATAAGCGCCGCCGCATATCCGGGTATCACAAACCAGAAAATAGAAATCCCGGTCAGCACCCGGATCATTGCCAGTCCGAGAGACACCGCCACTCCGACGGAAAGACTCAGACTCATAGAGCCTGCGCTGATCGCCCCGGATGTAATATCCTCCACTTGATGAGTCAGCACAAACACCGCCGGCTCGGCCCGGACAATGAAATAACCGATGATCATGCCGATGGGAACGATCACCCACCGGTACGGGTTATCCGCCAGCACCTGACCGAGATAGCTCCCCGCCGGCATAAAACCGGCGTTTACCCCGGTAAGAAAAAGGACAAGCCCGGCGTAAGTATATACCATTCCCACAGCAGTCCTGACCAGGGCTCTCTTCTGCATTCTTTTAAAGACAATCTGAAAAATAATGAAAAATATAATGATCGGAAGAAGGGACACCGCCATCTCCTTCATGTATTCCGGAAATTCATGCGCGAACAAATCCCACAGCTCCACAGAATCCGCGACACGAGGGATGTTATCCGGCACATACTGCGCGCTCTCGGGACGGTAGATCAGGCTGAGTACAAGTACTGACAGTATGGGACCCACTGACGAAAGCGCTACAAGCCCAAAACTGTCATCCTCTGCCCTCTCATCATTTCGGATTGCGGAGATACCGATACCCAGCGACATGATGAACGGCACAGTCATCGGACCGGTCGTCACTCCTCCCGCGTCAAATGCTACTGCAATAAAATCTCCCGGCGCCAGCAGCGCGAGTCCGAAAACGGCCACATACAGCACGATCAGCATATGGGCCAATGTAATGTTAAAAAGCATCCTGAGAAGCGCCGCCACAAGGAAGAGTCCTACGCCGAACGCCACGGAAAGCACCAGGACCATATTCGGCACCGCCGGAACCTGCTCCGCAAGCACCTGTAGATCCGGCTCAGATATCGTCACGATAAATCCGAGAATAAAACTGAGAAGCACCATGATCCACAGCTTCTTTGTCTGTGTCATACACGTTCCTACATTTTCGCCGATCGGTGTCATGGACATATCCACTCCCAGTGTAAAGAACATCATCCCCACAGTCAGCAGCACCGCTCCTAAGAGGAACGCAAGCAGAATGCCCGGTTCCAGCGGTGCGATCGTAAAGCACAGCACAAGAACGATCGCAATGATCGGCAGCACCGCCTTAAGGGTCTCATTGAGTTTCTCCTGTAATTTTTCCTGTAATCTTTCTTTAATCCTTATTGTCTTTAAATTCACGCATTCCCTGCCTTTCCTTGTCTGATACGTCTTCAAGCCGCAGTGCTGTCCTGCCCGCAATGCTCAGGCTTCCTCTTCTGCAGGCTGACCTTCCAGCATTTTTAAGAACTCCTCCTCTGATATGATCGGAATTCCGAGTTCTCTTGCCTTTCTGTTTTTAGAAGAAGTAGAATTGACATCATTGTTAATAAGATAATTCGTCTTTGATGTTACGCTTCCCGTCACTTTCCCCCCTCTCTTTTCGATTTCTTCTTTCACCTCGGCGCGGTTTGCAAAATGCTCCACGCTTCCTGTGATCACAAAGTTTACCCCGGCAAACTTCTGACCGTCCGCCGTCTCTTCTTCCTTAGGGATATCGACTTCCTCCAGAAGACGCCTGTAGACATCTCTGTGTTCTTCATCGGCAAAATAATCCACATAAGCCTTTGCGATCACCTCTCCAACTCCCGGGATCTCATTCAGCTCTTCTGCCGATGCATTCATTACCCGCTCCGGGTCATTCCCCAGCGCCCGGCAGATCACTTTTGCATTGGCGATCCCGATATTCGGGATGCCGAGACTGTATACGAGCCTTGGGAGAGTCGTTGTACGCGCGTTATTTATGCTGTTTCGGAGATTTTCATAAGATTTTTCTCCGAATCCGTCCATATTTTTGATTTCTTCCGCATACCGGTCCAGATGGAAAAGATCAGTCAGATCCTTCACATACCCGTTTGCAATAAACTTCTCCAGGGTCGCTTCTGAAAGCCCCTCAATATTCATGGCGTCCCTGCTCACAAAGAGGGTAAAGGATTTCACATGCTTTGCCTGACATTTGGGATTCGTACAATACAATGTCTTTGTCTCATTTTCCATGGCGATCCTGGTCGCCCCGCCGCATACCGGACAGACCCCAGGTATATCCTTCACACCGCTCCTTGTCAGATTTTCTGCGATCTGCGGGATGATCATATTAGCCTTATACACAGTGATCCGGTCTCCCACGCCAAGCTCCAGTTCTTCCATAATACTGATATTGTGGACGCTGGCACGGCTTACAGTCGTACCTTCCAGCTCAACAGGCTCAAAGACAGCCACCGGATTGATCAGCCCTGTCCTGGACGGGCTCCACTCGATCTCTCTGAGCGTGGTTTCCCGGATTTCATCTGCCCACTTAAATGCAAAAGAATCTCTGGGGAATTTTGCCGTAGCGCCGAGTGACTGGCCATAAGCAATATCATCGTATACCAGCACCAGGCCGTCAGACGGCAGCTCATTTTTCTCGATATGGCGGGCAAACCAGGCTACTTCTTCATCAATTGTCCCGCCTGTGACCAGATGATTCTCCACTACATCAAATCCCTGCTCCCGGAGCCACTGCATCTGGTACTGCCGGGAATTCCGGAAATCAATGCCTTCCGCGCTCACAAGGGTAAAGGCATAAAACCTCACCCTCCGCTTTGCCGTGATCTCATTATTGAGCTGGCGCACAGAGCCGCTGCACAGATTTCTCGGATTTTTATACTTTGCGTCCGCGTCCCCTATTTCCTCATTGATCTTCTCAAAATCTTTATAAGAAATGACCGCTTCTCCTCTCAGGACAAGTTCCCCCTGATAAGGGATGTTAAGAGGGAGATTTTGAAAAACTCTGGCATTGTTCGTGACAACCTCTCCTACTTCCCCGTTTCCTCGCGTCACTGCCTTTGCAAGAGTGCCGCCCCTGTATGTGAGGACAATGGTCAGCCCGTCCAGCTTCCAGGAAATGACCGCCTTCTGGTCTCCCAGAAATTCCTTCAGCCTTCCCACCTCTTTTGTCTTATCAAGCGAGAGCATAGGACTTTCATGCCTCTCTTTCGGCAGCTCGCTCAGCACCTCATATCCCACATTGACTGTAGGGCTCGATGCGAGTGTTGTATTGAGCTCCTTTTCCAGCCCGAGGAGTTCGTCATAGAGCTGGTCATACTCGTAATTGCTCATTATTTCTGTATCATCCTGCTCGTATGCGCGGCGGGCGCGGTTCAAAAGCTCCACCAGTTCGCGCATCCGCTCCATACGGTCTGCCGGTCTGTTTTCTGTTTTATTATCCATCCTGCCTCCCTGATCTGATAGTTTTCTTTTATCCCGATCCTCTGTCATGCCCGATCATCCCCCTGTCTTTCCGTCATTTTGCCCGGGGCGGGATTCTGACGGCGAATCTGTTAATCCGTCATAAAGCTGATTCAGTTCTGCGTCTGACAGCTTCCTGTACTGTCCCTCACCCAGACTCCCCAGCCGGATATTCATGACCCTCACACGCACCAGGTCCCGCACTTCGTATCCAAGTGTCTCGCACATACGCCGGATCTGCCTGTTCAACCCCTGAGTCAGTATAATTGAAAACGTATATTTCCCGATTTTTTCCACCCTGCAGGGACGTGTCACTGTATCCAGTATGGGCACTCCTTCTGACATCTTCCTCACAAAATCCTCTGTGATCTCCCGGTCTACTGTCACCTTATATTCTTTCTCATGCCGGTTCGCGGCACGCATCATCCGGTCAATGATATCCCCGTTGTTCGTCATAAGAAGAAGCCCCCGTGAATCTTTATCCAGACGCCCTGCATATGTGACACGCACAGGATAATCCAGAAAACGGACAATACTGTTCCTCTCCCTTTTCTCCTCCGTACAGACGATCCCTTTCGGCTTATTGACCGCAAGCACGATCATATCCTCCTGACGCGAAACAACTTTCGAGCCGACTTTCACTGTCTGTCCCGGCGTCACACGCATACCTGTCTGCGCTGTCTTTCCATCCACAGTCACTTTTCCAGCTTCAATGAGGCGGTCCGCCTCCCTTCTGGAACAAACGCCCGCCTCACTCAAATATTTATTCAGCCGCACAGGGTCTTTCTTTTGTATGAATTCCTCTTTTATCCGATTACTCACCTGTAAAAACTCCACTTATATTATTATCTGTCATAAAAGTATTTCCACTGTAAAGGACCAGTATATCCGTGATCCTGTATGTCTCCATGATGTCCGTCATTGTACCGCTGTAGTATCTGGGATCCACTACTACGATTTCCCTGTAATACGGCGTAAGGAACGGGATAAAGCAGTCTGCAAACGAATCCTTCACCACGAGCAGCCTTTTCTGGCTTGTAGACATGGTCCTGATATCCATGACCGAAGTATTCCCTCCGAAAAACACGCCATACTTATCTCTTGTCTCCAGCTTTGACGAATCATACAGGGAGGTGCGCTTCTCCGCCTCGTCCACATAGTTTACGATCACATCGTCATCCCCGTCTGTGGGCACATAAATATCGATCTGCTCTTTTTCGTCAAGCCCCACCCCGCTCTTCGAGGCAAGTACACCGTTAAAACTGTCCGTCACAGTGTAGGACACATAATCATCTGATACGTCTCCTTCGATCCCCAGACCTGCCGCCGCCTCCTGGAACACATAGAAAGCCGCCTGAGTGGTCCAGTGATGGTCTGTCTTATAGTATAACTTTTCTGTTTTGTGCTTATTCAGCGCGGAATACGCATCCACCCAGCTGACTGAATCCCCAAGCCCGCGCTCTACCATACTGAACATCTGGCTCTGATCTTCCACCGTTGCAAATGCCGGCAGACTTTCGCTCAGGATACTCGCCGCGTCCGGAACCAGCATCATTGTCATAGGAATATCGGAATATGTATTCGCAAAACTTTTCACGGCATTGATATTATCCGTGATCAATTCACTGTCCGGCACTGCAATATCCTCAAAGAGCTGTCCGTTTTTCCCGATGATCACACCGTTCTCCATCCTGCTCCCGCCGAGCCGGTCCAGACTGACCTTGAGTCCCCGCCAGAGATTTCTCCCGGCGAACTGGTCGCTCATATAACTCTCCCAGTCTTCCATAAAGTCCCCGCTCAGGACACTCGCAAGACTGAGTTTCGGCATAGTTTCCAGCATCCTGTTTTCCTGTTCTGACCGTTCTTTGTCCGGGACAACAAGATTTACAAGCAGTATGAGAAACAGACTCAATATAAAGATTTTACCGATCAGGCTCTCAATGCGCCCTCTTCTTTTTCTGTTATCCATAGCTTTCACCTAAAATCTGAAGTATAAAAACGGGTTAAACGTATCTGTCACGAGAAATGCGACCGCAATCACAAAAACACTCATATATATAACCGCCGCTGTCACTGCTTTTGCCTTCTCGTTCCGAAGCAGGCGCGGCACCGCGTTAAGAAGACGCAGTCCGAACGAGGAAGATCCAAGCACTGCCAGAAGAAATAAAAGCCAGTGCGTAAAAAGAAGGAACGCGCCTTCCGAATCCACGATCCCCGCACCTCCTCCAACCATTGCGGCCAGATATCTCAAAGAGTATCCCAGGCTCGGGCTGAAGAAGAACACCCATCCTGCAAGCACCAGGATGATGGTATAAATATGTCTCACCACTCCCGGCAGGCGTTCCAGAGAATCTCCCCAAATATATTTTTCCATCACAAGGATCACGCCGTAATACACGCCCCATGCGATAAAATTCCAGGCAGCGCCGTGCCACATACCGGTCAGAGCCCATACGACCATCAGGTTAAAAATGTTCCTGGATACTGAACAGCGGTTTCCGCCCAGCGGGATATAGACATATTCCCGGAACCATGTACTCAGAGAAATATGCCATCTCCTCCAGAATTCCGTGATACTCTTAGATATGTATGGATAATCGAAATTCTTTTTAAACTCAAACCCAAACATCTTCCCCAGCCCCACAGCCATATCCGAATATCCGCTGAAATCAAAATAAATCTGGAACGCATAAGAAAAAACTCCAACCCATGCCGTGAGCATAGACAAACTGCTGGCAGGCACACCGGATATCTGGTCAAACACAGAGCCCGCTGTGTTGGCGATGATCACCTTCTTAGCAAGGCCGATGATAAAGAACACCGCCCCCTGCCCCAGCCGTCTGATAGAGATCTTTCTGTTCCTGAGCTGAGCTTCAATATCCACATAGCGGACGATCGGGCCCGCGATGAGCTGTGGGAACATGCTGATATATAACGCAAAATAAAGAATATTTTTCTGCGGCTCTGCCTTCTTCCGGTAAATATCCACAAGATAGGATATCGCCTGGAATGTATAAAATGAGATACCAACCGGAAGGGGAAGCTCCCGGTAAGGGATATCTGACGGCAGAAGTGAATTCACTGTATCAAGGATAAACCCGTAATATTTGAAGAATCCGAGAATCAGTATATTCACCGTCACCGCAAAAGCCAGGCTGAGTTTTGCTTTCCCCGCATCTTCGCCATTCGCCTGTATATCGCGTCCGCAGAAATAATTAAACAAGATGGACAGGATCATGAGCACCACATAGACCGGCTCACCCCAGGCATAGAAAAATAAACTTGCGATCAGCAGGACGATATTCTTCCCCCTGCCCGGAACGATATAATAAACTGCCATCACAATAGGCAGAAATAAAAACAAAAAAGTAATACTGCTGAATAACATGTAATAGCTTCCTCTCTTTACAGCCTTATGTCCTTCACATTACACCGGCTTACAGACTGCTGCTGAATGCTTCCAGATATTCCTCTGCCTTTGGCGCGGCGGCGAAGAAGATATACCTCCCCCTCACACTCTGCTTCGCATCCTCCAACAGCTTGACTTCTTCCGGAGCATAGCCGTCAAAGTCGTTCTTTCGCGCCTCTGTCTGCTTATCGATCGCTTCCGTAACCTCCTGGACCTGGCTTTCATCTTTCACAAGTATGACAAGCACCTCTTCCGCAGAAATACTGAATTCTGAGGCATAATACATAACGCCTGCATAATCCGCCTCATTTAAACCGAATTCCCTCTTAAAGGCGGTACCGTCCTGAATGGTAAGGTTGCTTTTATCAAGCGATCCGCTCACTGCGTCTTCCACTTCTTTAAACGGACGGTTGCTCCCGCTGGCATATATCAAAAGCATCGCCACAAATGCTATGACAAGCACAAGGACAACATATTTCATGATACGGGCAATCCCGAATCCATTTGTTCTCATAATGATGCCACCTCCGCCATATGCTCCGCCCAGATCGGATAGAAATCCGCTTTAAAATGTATTCCGTCCTGCTCGTAATACTGCTCTGATGCCAAATCTGTATTATCAATAAACGCTACTGTCTGACTGTCGCAAAGCTCCTTCAGAGCCTTATTGTATTCCGGGATCTTCTCCAGAAGAGGCTCCCCTTCCAGCGCCTTTTCCTGGACCGGAAAAATAGAATTAACAAAAATATGCGCGTCCGGCACTTCTTCTTTGAGTTGGGTAAGAACGCTCTTATATTCCGAAACAAACCGTTCTGTATCCCCATTTGTCGCGGTCACATCATTCATTCCCAGATACAGGAACAGAACACTCGGACTTAATTCCTTCACCTTTGCGATCTGTTCATCCAGCTCGTCCAGATGCACCCCGATTTCTGCCGCCACACTGGAAGCATTCAGTATATCATATTCCTCAAAGCCTTCCGCCACGGAATCTCCAAGGATCACAGCGCCTGAAAATCTTTCCTTAATGCTGCGTCCCTCTTGCCCGCTGCCGTCCTGCTGTTCAAGAAGGCTTATCTTCTCCTCGATCGCAGTGATATTCCCCTCCTCCTCTTTCTTAATGTATTCTACGCCAGCCGATGTATCCGCCCCTTTTTGCAGAAGTCCTCTCACTCCCAGGACAATAAAGATGAGTACGGCAGCAACCGCCGCAATACATATCCCGAGGACGATCCGTCTTTTTGTTCTCTGTTTTATCCTATCCATAAATCACTCTTGCTCTCTATGTGAATCCACTATTATCGTCAAATACCCCATGGCAATAATCCGCCACTATATCTATTAATAATACTTTTTTTGCTCTCAAAAGTCAATGACGGCGCCTCTGTTTTGTGATACAATGGAACAGCACTGTTAACGTATATTCTGCAAGAAATATTCAATAAAGGAGTCTGCCATGATCGCGTTATCTCTGACAAACACAAAAGATTTCATGTCCCACCTGCTTCTGGCGGACACGTTTGACCATTTTTCTTTTATCGAGGGGGAAATCGTCACATATAATACATTTAAGATCGACGGATTTATCCGAAAAGAATTTTTTGACACCGGAGCCGAACTGCCAGAGTACTCTCCTTGGAAGAATCTGCGGGACTTCTGCTTCTCTGTGATCAAAGGAAAACGGACCCCTTTAAGTTTTCGATTCATTTTCAGCCTGTCGCGCAAAAATATCGGGCGCCTTATCACGCAGAGTGCCCCTGCACTGGATCCTGACAGCGTACAGGGGCTCTACCTGAACATCCATTTTGACGGCGCCAGCCTGTCCTGTGTTACCGGGACATCTTTCAAGACATTTACCATGGATAAAACACTGGAGCATGCGTGGGATGAAATGGTTGAAAAATTTCTGAAACAGAAACACATAGACTTTGAAAAGATGTAAAACTGTTTTCAGAACCCTTCCTTTTTCCTCCTCATCCGCATTTCTCTTCTTTTCTCCGCCGCCTCCCACTCAGCCTTTTCCGCCTCTGTTTCCAGTATGAGCCTTGGCACTCTTTTCGGCTTGTCGTTCTCATCCAGCGCCACCATCGTAAAATATGCCCTGTTTATGGCGTGGCGCATCCCGTCTTCCAGATGTTCCACATATGTGTCCACCCGCACCTCCATAGATGAATTTCCCACATAGGTAACCTTGCCGATAATAACTACCATTTCGCCCTGATATGCGCCGTGGATGAAATGCAGGTTATCCACTGACGCAGTAATGACATTTGACCTTGTATGCCTCTTCGCCACCATACCTGCCACTTCGTCAAGCCACTGCATGAGCATGCCTCCGAAGAGCCTGCCCGCCGCGTTCATATGATTCGGCCTGACCATATGCACAGTCTCTACCATTGAGTCTGAAACCTTTCTTTCTTCTGCTGCACTCATGATTCTGCTCCTTCCAGCTTTTCCAAGTTTTTCAGGCTCAGTATAACATAAAATATGGGAATTTTCTCTGACTTCTGTTACAATTACATCCAGAAAACAGGTCCGCGGAAAATATATCAAGACATGTTTGAACTATGAGACCACAGAGCAGGAGGAAGATCATGCAGAATATCAGGCTCACGCTCCAGTACGACGGGACACGTTATCTCGGCTGGCAGCGCCCGAAAAAAGACGGTTTTGAAAAAACAGTTTCCTATAAGGTCACCACCGCGCTGTCGCGGAT
>USKR01000005.1 GCA_900555215.1 uncultured Ruminococcus sp. | reverse complement strand
CTCGCCTCCAGCAGCGAGTGATCCATCTTTGTCAGCGACGTATGCACCTGAAGGATCATAAACGGAAGAAAATTGTAAACCATGCCGAGCAGGACCGACCCCTCGGTATACAGAAGCTCCATGTTCCCAAGGCCGAAAAATCCCAGTATCTTCTGAAGAATGCCGCCCTCGCTCAGAATTCCGATCCATGCATACGTCCGCACGAGCATATTGATCCACATGGGGAGCGTGATGCACAGGATAAGGACATTCTGTGCTTTCTCACTGCACTTTGAGATGAAATATGCCGCCGGATATCCCAGGATCAGACAGATCAGAGTCGTCTTCACCGCAATGGCAATGGATCTCCACAGGATGAGCAGGAAATCCGGGTCAGTAAAAAATTTCACATAGTGATCCAGTGTAAAAGAAAATGAAATAATGCTGTTTCCCTGTTCCATAACAGAATACAGCGCGATCAGCAGCATGGGAAGGACCAGCATCAGCGCCGCCCACACGATATACGGCAGCGCAAGCTTCGAAAACCGCTTCATCTAAAATACCTCCCTGGACATAACATGGATATCCTCTGGGAAGAACGTAAGCCCTACCTCCCGTCCTTCCTCGACATAGTCAGTGGTGTGTATCTTGAATTCCCGCCCTGTAGTGGAAAATGTGATTTTATACACACCTTCTTTTACGTCTTCCGGCTCAAAATCATAATCCACGCTCAGGTCAATGCTCACATCCTCATCGCTCAGCTTCCATCCCTGTGCTCCCGCCCATGTCTTCAGGTCCGTGTCCAGAGCCTGGGACTCTGTGATCTCATCTACAGTCTTGAAGAAATTAAATGCCATGACGCCCTCATTCGCCTTTTCATTTTTGACAAAGGGCTGGTCCACCACATGGATGGTCCGCTCCACGCTCGTACCGTTTGCAGTGGAGAATACCACCGGGTATGCGCCTTCTTCTTTGGACAGGTCATACTCTACCTTGGCGATGGAAATAAACTCGTCACTCTGCGGATCCCATGCCTGTGCATTGGAAAGGGCAATGATCTCCTTGTCGTTTAATTCCTCCACATCATCAATGTCCACGAAGAAATCACTTGCGCTGATCTTTTCTTTTCCATCCCCGCTCGTCACATCCTGATTTCTGATCACGCGCATATTCACTGTCACGCTTGTCCCGGGGACAGTCTCCACCATGATCTCATAGTGCACGCCTTTAAAAAGGACGCTTAAGACCTCCCCTGTCATTTTTCCGTCTTTTACATCCACGATATCAATATCCTCCGGGCGGATGACTACATCCACAGGCTCATTCTCCTTAAAGCCGAAATCCACACAGTCAAAGGTAATATCGTCAAAGCGCACTTTGTAATCTTCCAGCATGACCGCGGGGATGATATTGCTCTCCCCGATAAAATTGGCAACATAACGGTTCGCGGGTTCATTGTAGATATCCTGAGGCGTACCCACCTGCTGGATTTCTCCGTTTTTCATAACGACAATCTTGTCAGACATGGTGAGCGCCTCTTCCTGGTCATGGGTGACAAAGATAAAGGTAATCCCCACCTCCTGCTGTATCCGCTTCAGCTCATACTGCATTTCCTTGCGCAGTTTCAAATCCAGCGCCGCCAGAGGTTCATGCAGAAGAAGTACCTTCGGCTCGTTGACCAGAGCCCGGGCGATCGCCACTCTCTGCTGCTGCCCGCCGGAGAGAAGGGTTGTAT
Organism: uncultured Ruminococcus sp.; assembly: GCA_900555215.1. GTDB lineage: Bacteria > Bacillota > Clostridia > Lachnospirales > Lachnospiraceae > Mediterraneibacter > Mediterraneibacter excrementipullorum. The sequence continues at coordinate 13,140 of USKR01000005.1, read as the reverse complement.
TCTTATCTTCATATCCTTCCAGACCGATGAGTTTCAGCATCTTCATCACTTTCTGGTCGATCACGTCCTTGCTCATCTTCTTGATCTTCAGACCAAAAGCAATATTTTCATACACGCTCAGATGGGGAAAGAGGGCGTACTTTTGAAAGACCGTATTCAGCTCCCTCTCATAAGGAGGTTTTTTGCTGATCTCCTCCCCGTCAAAGATCACGCTTCCCTCATCTGCGTCCAGGAAGCCTCCCAGAATCCGCAGAAGTGTCGTTTTGCCGCACCCGCTTGGTCCGAGCAGAGTGACAAATTCGTTTTCATAAATGTCAAGATTGACACCCTTTAAGACGATCTGACCGTCAAAACTCTTCACAATATTCCGGAATTCTATCAGCTTCTTCTCTTCCATCCCGTACTCTCCTCCTTTTCCTCTCCACTGCGTATTTCTTCCTTATTATAAGCTTACAGATGTAATAAAAACACAGGTACAAACGCATTTTATGCATCCGCCCTGTGTATTTCACAATGTAGGCTCTATCTGCTCTCCATACATAGAGCATGGTAGCACAGAACCACTTATAGTTCAAGTTAAAATCTGGATTTACTCATCCGCCTTTTTCAGACTGCCGAACACCGCCCGTACCGCTGTGACAATAAGCAGAACTGCTGCCACGCCAAGGCTGGTGATCGGATACTGCCCCGCAAGCAGGGCGTATATAATTGAAGCCGCCAATAATACGACCAAAATCCATGATATGTTCTTTAAAATCTTTTCCATATATATCTCTCCTTTCAATTTTTCCATAGCATAGCAGATAATATCAGAAAATATTTCGAAGAACTTTTTAAGAATTTTTTAATTCCGTCTGTCTTTCCCGGGGATGCTCTCTTTCTCCCAGCGCATCAGATATTCTTTCTCACCGGTATTCTCATCAGTACCATCCTCCACGATCCGAAATCCTTCTCTCAGATAGAACCGTACAGCTCTCATATTTCTGACATATACATTTAAAGCCAGCTTCCGCTTTTCCTCCTTCACCCGATCCAGAAGACTCTTTCCGATCCCCCGGTTCTGCGCTTCTTCCCTGACAAAAATACCTGCAATATAGTCCTGATCCCCGCTGTTTCGTCTATATCTGCTGTCTGCATTTTCCTTATCATACTCAAGATCCCCTTTCCAACGCTGAATCCGGTCCTCCTGTCATCAGATCCCAAGGAGCCGGAACCGCATCCGATATTCCCACAAGCTCCGCATACCTAAAACAGGATTCCAGATGATCATTGATGATCCCGCACGCCTGCAGATGGGAATAAACAGTAACCGAGCCCATGTATTTCATACCTCTCTTTTTCAGATCTCCGCTCACCTTATCTGACAGCCCGTTCCTTGCAGGTACCTCCCCCTTCTGATGTCCAGCATAGAGATAGGTTTTTCCTTTTGTAAAGTTCCAGATATATTTACTGAAAGATCCGAATTCCTCTCTTATCTTCTGAAAACAGCGGGCATTATGTATTACAGCTTCAATCTTCCTTCGGGAACGGATCATGCCCTCCGTATTCATGATCCGATCAATATCCTCCTCGCTATACTCTGCCACTTTATCAAAGTCAAAATTATCAAAGCAGGTCCTGAAAATCTCCCGCTTCTGTATCATCATATTCCAGTTCAGACCGCACTGCATCACTTCCATCATCAGAAACTCGAACTGCTTCTGATCATCGTGAAGCGGAACGCCCCACTCTTCATCATGATAGCGGGTCATTTTGTCATTGCATGTACACCATGGACATCGGTTCATTTCGGATGCCTCCTTTCGGCTTTTTTCTCAGGTTCTCAGCCTGAATGTCTTCGGCGCAAACCGGTACACAAGAACGCATGCCGCAATAGAATAGACCACACAAAATGCGATACAGGCGATCCCGAATACCAGGATCGGCATCCTGACCTGCATCAGGAAGAAGCAGACCAGATAGGTAACAGAGAGAATGACCTGATACATGCCGCTTTTCATCTCTGTTCCGGCATTATACGGCTGCAGCAGATAGTAGATCGTCAGGTAATGGATGGAGAAAAACAGGCTCATGCAGAGGATCGATACAAATAAAACCACATAATTCAGCAGATTCTCAGTTCCGCCCGAGGCATACAGGATCGCGCACAGTCCCGCGCCGATCACAACGGCAGGGAGGGCATTCACCTTCATGATCTCCCGCAGGCGGATCCGGAACAGTTTTAAGATGCATCCGGGCTGCTTGTAGAAGGAATATGTCAGCAGGCTGTGATCGCAGTTCATAAACAAAGCCTTAGTAAACCCGGTCCCGCGGTTAATGGCATACATAATGAACGTAAAATACGGAAGCCAGGTCATGATAAGTTCATTGATGTCTTTTTTCGCCTCCGGCACCATTGTCAGCGCTATGACTGCCGCACAGCTTAAAACAAGACAGATCTCCGCTATACGGAGCGTTGATTTCCAAAGGATCTTTCTGTGACGCTTGATAAAGAGATCGTTTAAGTATTCAAAGCCTCTGCGCTTACTTGTGATAGAGACATCCGTGGAGATCGATTTATCGCTCACTGTCCTTACTGCCTGCTTTACCGCGTCCATCTGGTTTACCACCTGAGCGAGCAGCTCCTGGTTGACTTCCCGATAATGTTCAAAAGATATGATCTTCCGGGCGCTGAAGAGCCCCGCCAGGATAAACAGCCCCAGCACACCCATGGACACGGCAGACGGGAGGACAATCCCTGCGGCAGGCAGCGCATAGGCAAGCGCCAGCAGGACTGCTGCAAAGATCCAGAGGTGTTTTTTGATCTTGTTTTCATTGTATACATTTCCGCTCTTCTCATAATCCCATAAGGAATACGCTGCCACCGCAAGCTTTATCCCAGCCACGGAAAACGGGATCAGGATGCAGAACCAGACCGGCACTTCTCTTTGCATTCCAAATATAATTGCGAATGGCAGAAAGCCTGCGATCACCTTCAAAATCATATATCCATAGTTGACCAGCGTATATTCCCGGGCATTCATGCGGAGCTGGATCATTGCGTAATACTTATCCCTGGTGGGATTAAACATGCTGGTGTTCATATAAGCGCCGATCACCGTCAGCATGAGCAGGATGTGCAGGAATATCTGGTCAGCCGGGACATTTTTATACAGAATCCCAATACCCCAGACCATGGTGATGAAATATAAAAATTTCCCAAGAAACACTGAAATAACTTCCCATATAACAGAAATGATATTTGCAAAGATCTTCAGCCCTCTCACTCCGTAGAGCGCATCCGGCAGAATCTTCTTGATCAGCGGGATCTGCTTAATAGCAAACAGGATACTGTTTACCCGGTATGTATTTTTCAGTGAAAAAGAAAGACGTAATGTTTTATACATGATCTTCCTCCCGCAGCGCCGCAATGATCTTGTCCTTAAATTCCCGGCTGTCCAGATTGGATTTTTCCACTACTTCCAGCTCTCCATGGCTGAGAAGCACGATCACATCGCACAGATCCAGCGCCAGGTCCATGATATGAGTGGAGAAAATAGTGATCCGCCCGTCCTTCAGTGACCGGAGAAGCTGCTTCATCTCTTCCGCCACGACCACGTCAAGGGAAGTCAGAGGTTCATCGAGAAGAAGGATCTTCGGCTCCGCAATGATATTGACAAGCATCTGCATCTTATTTTTCATCCCGTGAGAATAGTCTTTCATCAGCTTGTCCCGATCTTCGGGCTCAATGCTCATGAAATCAAAATATTCGTCAATGCTTTTCGGTTCCCGGATGGAATCTGAGTTAATATCCAGAAAGAATTTCAGAAACTCCCGCCCGGTCAGGAACTCCGGCACTGCCGGCATGGACAGCACATAGCCGATATCCTCCGGCTTTACTTCCCGGCGTGTTCCGCCTTCTTCCAGGTAGAAGCTTCCGCCGTCCGCCTTGATGTCCCGGTTGATACAGTTAAACAGCGTGGTCTTTCCCGCGCCGTTGCGCCCCAGAAGCCCGTAGATTTTCCCCTCTTCAAACGTAAAGTCAATATCTCTCAGCACTTCCTTCTTGTCAAAATGTTTCTCAAGATGTTCAATGATAAATTTCATGTCTTCTCCCTCATCTTTTCTATTCGTTGTTTCCACACGACCGTCTCAGTTTACAGCCACTACCACTGCCGCTGCTATAACGGCTGCCATATCACTGACGTAATCAATCATATTAGCAATCTGTTTGTTCACCGGGTCTTTCTTCATTTCTTTCAGCCTGTTCTTCAACTGATCTGTCTCATGTTTTGAAAAATACTGCTTCAGGCAGTTCGCCTGCTGCAGGAGCCAGATCAGTGCCGCATCGCAGGAATCCATCTCTTCTTCCTGCAATGCCGATCTGAGCTTCATGCGTAAAAGTCTGTCATCATCTTTTCCATATGGCGAGGTTTTTCTTTCAGATATGTATATAAATCTTCAAGATAAGCCAGACTGTCTGGAAGCCCCTTTATTACAGTAACCCTTTTCTTTTCTATTGCAACAATATCATTTACTATCAGGTCCAGAAAAGCTGCCGCCACAAGACCTGCTCCCGTTTCATCCCTGTGCATCGATGGTATAAGCCCGTTGTTATCGATCATTAACACATAATACTCCTGCGCAATTAATCTCCTGTCCATACTGTTTGCCTCCAAATGTTCTGTTTTTCTCCAAACAACTCCTCTCCTATATCCTATAATGGAAGCTGTCCCCCAGCAGCCACAGAAAAAATACCGTAACAACTAGTCCAAGCACTCCTGAAGCAATCACCAGAAGCACTTTCTGGTACGGCCGTTTCCCCTCTTCCCTTGCTTTTTCAATCTCACTCAGGGTTTTCCCTTCTGTAAACGCGATAATTTCCTGATAGGTCTGGATATCAAGCCTTTTCTTCTCCCGTTCCACGAGCATCGCCGCATAGCTTCCAGCCCCCAGGATCACAATCCAGATGGCAAGCCCTGCATAAGACAGGAAGTGCACAAGCGGGACCGGCGTGATAAGGACTGCCAGGAATAATATAGTAAAGATATTGCTCAGGCGCCCAAACCGCTTCTGATCTGTCTGATCGATCTGATCAATCTGTTCTTTCATGATCTCCACATCTCCTTTGATTAATTGATCTAAAGAGACTTCGAAAACTTCACTGAGCAGCATAAGGCTTTTCACGTCAGGATAACTCTTGTCATTCTCCCAGTTCGAAACCGTCTGCCGTGACACATAGACCTTTTCTGCCAGTGCCTCCTGAGACAATGTCCTTTCATTCCGATATTTTCTGATCTGTGTTCCCAGTTCCATTTTCTGTCTCCCTGTAATTCAAATTTAATCATTTCGGAGATGCTTCGTCTATCAAACAACTTTGACATCTCTGTTTTTCTCCTGTTTTTGGGCTGTCAAATGTCTTTGACACTGCATTTTCAGGCTTATTTCAGCTCTTCACACACAGAGTTCCGTGCCTGCCGTCTCTTATATACAACGATCTGAGGATCAGCTCCTCCACATCCATATTCACAAACAAGAAGATATTTCTCGTCCGCCACGATTCCATAACATCTGCTGCTTCCCGGGATCTCTATCTGATTCCCCAGGTATACTTTATTATCCTCAAGCAGCTTTACGGACTGCCCGTTTGGAAGGGGATACTCCAGGTTGACATAAAATCCGTTCAGCCTCCGCATTCTTCTTTTCTGCCGCATTTCTCACAGCAGTCTGTTCCGCAGATTGAATTCATACATCTTCCCCCTGTGATATTCTTTTCTATTCCACAAATGCATGGCTCATAATATAAAATGCTTCCTGGCTCGGCATCCATTTCTTCTCCATTTTCTCCAGGCCATCGTCAAACGCCTGTGCTTCCCGCTCATCAACATTCATCACCGGACTGTCTGAATAAAACCACCGTTTCCCGTCCAAAGCGCCCGGCTTAAGCTCCTTTACAGGCATTGCCGCAGGATATTTCTCCTTTTCCACGCAGATATTGTACTTCCTGCAGCACTGAAATCCACTGCCCACATAATTTGCCGGACTTCCCATGATCACAACTGCCTCATACCCCAGTTCAGCCGCGCGTTTAAGAGAATGCTCGATCAGCATTTTCCCGTACCCCTTTCTCTGGTACTTTGGCAGGATACTGACAGGCCCGAATGTCACGATTTCTTTCTCTGTTCCGCCTTCATCCGTCAGTTTTGCTTTCGTGTACATGATGTTCCCCACAATCTGCCCGTCAAGCTCGATCACAAAATCCAGCTCCGGTATAAAATCTTCATGTCCCCGCATGATATGGACAAGATAATGCTCCATACATCCCGGAACGTATACATTATAAAAAGCCTTTCTCGTAATATCCTCTACAATTTTATAATCTGTTTCCCTTTCATTTCTGATATTAAGCATCATAATCCTCCTTATTATGAAACAAGGGACATTATCTGCCCCTGTGTTTTATCTTTGTTTTATCTTTGTTTTCTCCTTCCTATCTTAGCATGACGTCCGGTATCCGTAAAGCAAAGGTTCAGCTAAAAAACCCTTGTTCTTTCATCCTGCTTATGCTATTCTATCTTTACTCTTTCCAGGCAGATATATGCACAACCTGGAATTGTCCCGGACGGCAGGGCTATCGCCCTGATCAGCCGTCCCAAAATATACTTCCTGCTCTAACGTCGAGCAATTTCAACGTTTATTACCACCGAATCAAAGCATTTTAAAAAGTACTGAAAAAGGAGGAGATTCCATTGATATCTATAAAATTTACTGATATTGTTGCAGCCTGAAAACGAATTGGATATACTAAAAAGGAGATAAATGGAGAAAAGAAAGTTACAATGGCATCCTGCTTTTGGCGCGGCGCTCCGCATTACCCTGAAAGAGGAAATGGAATTTCTGGAGATGCATGAGGAGTATCTGCTGAGTAAAAAACCACCCCAGATTGATATCCTTATTGTCAAAAAGCTGCGGGATCTCCCCGTCAGAAAAGCCATCGGCAGAATATTCCGCCAGCATAACATTATTGAATACAAAGCGCCGGGTGATTATCTCAGTATAAATGATTTCTACAAAGTATACGGTTATACCTGCTTTTATCAATCCAATACTGACAGAATAAAAGAAATTGATCCGAAGGAACTGACAATCACTTTTGCCTGCAGCCATTACCCGCGGGAAATGCTGAATCATCTCTCAGCTGTCCGCGGAATACACGTGGAAAACCAGGATAAGGGAATCTATTACCTGACCGGAGATGCGATTCCCATGCAGCTCCTGATTACTCGGGAATTGACTCAGGAGGAAAACTTCTGGCTCAAGAATCTCCGGATGGATTTGAAAGCCGGCAGGGAAATCCAAACTATCGTGGCAAGATATGAGCAGAACAGACACTCAAAAGATTATGCCGCTGTGATGGACCTGATCACACGGGCAAATTGGAAAGAAATGGAGGTCGAGCAAAAAATGTGCGATGCATTAAGAGAACTCTTTGCTGAAGAGTTAAAGGAAGAAAATGAACGCGGCATGGAACAAGGTATGGAGCTCGGTATGGAGCGTGGTATCCATCTCGCAAAACTTATTTTCAAGCTGTCTGCCCAGGGCAGTTCGGCTGAAGAGATCGCCGAAAAATGTGATCTTCCTTTAAAACAGGTACGGGAGATCCTGGAATAACGTCCAGAGGGGGACTGCTGTCACATGATACAGCAGTCCCTTCTGCTCCCATCAGGAAAATTATACTCTATTTTTCTATTTTCATCTCTTTCTACCGCAGTTCCATTTTCAGATAAACCATATCAACAAGCTGCCTGCCACACTCAAAGATAGGGTGATCGTAGTGCTCTGTGAAGAAGTTCCGGACCACATGTGACCTGCAGAAACCGCATTTCTCATAGAACGGCACTGTTGCAGGACTGTCCCCTGTGCCCACATACAGAACCTTAAAGCGGTCTCTGTATGAATCTGCCACAAATCGGATCATACGTCTGCCATACCCTTTCCCCTGGGATTCCGGACCGACCGCCAAATTTTTGATCTCCAGGATTCCCTCTCCCTCATCTGTCACAACGCACACTGCCTTCACACCGCCATTCTCCAGGACGTACATATCCCCTCTCTCAAGATACCGGTCGATCATGTCCTCCTGCTCATCCGCCAGAAGAAGCAGGGGCATATATTCTTTTTTATCCGTTTCTACTTTTCTGATCTCCATAGAACCCCCTTCCGGCACGCACTATTCCGGCAGTATCCTCACCTCGTCTCCTTCGACCAGTATAGCCTGATAATCATCAATAACCTTTAAATTCAGTTCTGATGAATACTTTTCAATGATCAGTTCCGCCCCAGGTCCCATTTCCGGATGTCCCAGATGGGGAACTACATAGAAATCCACCAGCCCCATCCCTGTATAGTCCGTCAGCTCCGGCGCCTTCTCAGGGACATCCATCTCTGCGGAATATCTGATGCCAGGGCACGCGGCAATTGCTCCCGCGGACTCTCCAATATAGAGCTTTCCTTTTTCCACTTCCTGAGAAATGATCTGATCCGCTCCTGATCGCTTCAGCTCCTGAAGAAGGAAGAATGTATTCCCGCCTCCTACAAAGATCATGTCATTCTTTGTCAGCTTTTCCATGACAGTTTTCCTTGAAGCAGTGGAGACCTCCAGCTCGTCAACAATCAGCCCCAGATCCTCCAGCATCCTCGTCTCCTCTTCCGCCATTCCTTCGATCTCTTCTGCGATCGCCGCGGTCGGGATATAAACCACGGTCTTGCCTTTCAGATCCGGCTCTGCTTCCTTCAGCAGATCTGTCGCATTACATATCATTGATACTAATAATATTTTTTTCACAAATCTATCCTCCGTCCCGCAATTTCTCTTATTGAAATTCTTTGCGCAGCACCTCTTTTGGAGGCTCGATCTCATTAGCGATAGAATGTTCTGTCAGCTCGGACAGGAGCTTGATCTTTTTATTGAGCAGAGGTCTCATACAGTTGGGGACATGCTCTTGATGCGCGCGGTGGATCGCCACGCACTCCTTGCAGTTGCCGTGATACCGGCAGGCTTTCTGACATGGACAGTGATCTTTGTCCTTGTATTCCTCTCGGAATTCCGCCGCGAATTCCTCCTGAAGCCTCAATCCCTCCTGCCGGTTTCCTTTATGGAATTCTTTCATTGCGTCAAGTTCTTTCTGATTTCCTTCGATGATCATCTATGTATCTCCTTTATATAATTTACTGATGAAAAAATACCCTGTACCATTTATACCCGATATAATAAAATGTCTCCCTTGCCAGAAATGGGATTTTTGTCCTCAGACTGATATATCTCGTCGAAGGTGTAGGCGAGCTGTATGCCGTGATTCCTGCATCTTCCGCCAGCAGCATCGCCCGTTTCATATGCAGGGGATCGCTGACGATGATAGCGGTCTCGTATCCGTTTTCTTCCATGATCGCTTTGGAATTCTCCAGATTTTCCTGGGTGATCGATGATTGATCTTCCATCAGGACTGCTTCCTCGGGAATTCCCCGGGAAAGAAGATATTTTTTTGCTGCCGATGCGTCGGATTCCTCCCCCTGATCTGCTGTCCCGCCAGTTACGATCAACCTGTCCACATACCCCTCCTCATACAGGGTAATTCCATGATTGATCCGTTCCCGGTAAACCGGGGAGACCTCGCCATTGTAAGCCGCCGCACCCAGAATGACCGCCACATCTGCCCGGCATTTCTGATCCTCTGTGCTGAAGGCACAGATATCAAACACATTTTTTCCGATGTATATAACCAAAAAGAAAATCAGCAGTATAAGGACTTTATATTTCGTTTTTATCTTCTTGGTTTCCTTCGATGATCATTTATTTATCTCCTTTTGACATTCTTACTCACCCGGCTGCTGCCCGTCATGCGCCTTCCACTGGCACTCTGTCAGTTTCATATCAGAAAATGCTGCCTTAAATGAAGAATCCTCCGGTGAACAGGCGTAGATGCCGAATCGGATCTTCCCGCCTCCTTTTTCCATATGGCAGATCCGCATCTGCTGAAAATGAACCCCGTCCGACGAGCATTCGATGCAGTAGTCATCCTCTCTCCGGCTGAAGCGGTACCACATGGATTTTACTGAGGCGTCTATCTCTGTAGTCGCCCAGTCCGAATATCCCTGATTCGTGACAACGCTTCCCAGGTGCTGATACTCTTCATTCTCATATTCTACTGACCCTTTCAGCCAGTTCTCGCTGTCCAGGTACATCACGATGCCGCACTGGTCAAACCTGTGATGGCTCTCCCTGAAATCAGTCTTTACAATAAAGCTGAAATACCTTTCCTCTGTCTCCATCTGAAATACCGGGGCATTGTCATTGCGGAAATGATAGTAGGTCCTCTGCCACAGGTCAGTATGAGGTTTTGTAACAATCTCTATCGCTCCATCATGGATGGCGCAGCTTTCCGGTTCCCTTGTCCATTTGAATTTGCTGAGATCTATTTCCATTTCTATCCTCCACTGTTTTCAGTCCGCTCTCTTCGATGCTTTTATTTCCTTCATATTTTAACGCTTTTCGTATCTGAGTTCCACAATCCCATTGTAACTTCTTGTCTCCATAAGTCTTAATTCCTGTTCCTCCGGAAGCTCACCGAACAATCTGACGCCTGCTCCCAGAAGAACGGGAATAACTGAAATATAGAACCTGTCGATCATGCCGTCCTGCATCAGCTGCCGCGCAATACTCGCACCGCCGCAGATCCAGATATCTTTTCCCTTCGTCTCTTTCAGATTCTGAATCAAATCTGATTTTCTCAGAAGACGCTTCTTCCCGATGTGTGATCACATAAGTCATCAGATCTTCATAAATCCATTCGTCCGGCGAAAGTTCTGTTATCACCTGATAATATGTCTCCCAGCCCATGACGACTGTGTCAATATCCCGGACAAATTCAGGATAAGAGCCCTCGCTTTCACTGTCAGGGTCCTGCCCTCTCAGCCAGCCGACTCCGCCGTTTGCGTCCGCAATGTATCCGTCTAAACTCATGGCAATATATAGTACGATTTTTCTCATATCCCTTGCAGCCTCCAGGTTATTTTCTTCCATTTTCTCTGTGGACATACATCCTGCACAGACCGCCCTCCTCTTCTTCGACTAAGCAGAGGAATTTCCATCCGTACCTCTCATAAAAAGAGGTGTGATCCGTGATCAGATACAGAGTATCGATCCCTTTTTCCAGCATATCCTTGCACACATGATCCAGGAGTTTGCCGGCGATCCCCTGCCCCCGGCACTCTTCTTCCACATAGAGCGCACAGACATTGGGCGTCAGATCCTTTCTCCTGTGGAAATCATTTTCGATCACTCCCAGACCGCCTATGATCCGCTCTCCTTTCACTGCCACGTACCACTGTGGCACAGGAGTTCCCCCGCTTATGGAGGCTTCTATGCTGGATCTGTATTCCTCCAGGGGGATCTGCCATTTCTCATGAAACCATTGCGCCGCGCGCCCGCTTAACCGCGGCCAGTTTTTCAAATTAGATATATGCAGATGTTCCTCAGCATACTTAAGGAATTCCGGTGTTTTGGACCAGTATTTTACTCCCCAGTTTTCAAAATTCCATTCCTCCATATACTCATTGCACTCATAATCCACATAATACAGCGCTCCGTCCTGCAGGATAAAATTTGTCGGGAAGTAATCGATATTTATATTTGCGGCATAAAGCGGGCCGCACATTGCTCTCACCTGCTCCAGGCAGGTCGCCGGAAGCCTGTCCTCCAGGACCATTTCGTAAACCGTATCCCCGTCTATATATTCTTTAATGATCCGTTCATTGTCTTTGTCGACATCCAGCATCTTGGGAAGCAGAATGCCGATCCTTTGCAGGCGGTCGTAATCCCGGATCTCTGCCTCGATCTTGTTGCCAAACTGGTAATAGGCGCAGGGCTCATGGTGGATCTGTTTGAGCACCATTCTTCTGCCGTCCCGCTCAGCGAGATAGGAATAGCCTCCTTTTCCTCTGCCGAGAAGTTTCAGGATGCTGTAGTCTTTTCCATTTACAGACAGCACCTGAGGCTGAGCCTTGTCCGACGAACCAGACCTGTCACTGTTCATTGCATCGCCATCTAAATCCAGCCTCATATAAATTGACGATTCCATAGGGCTGTCATTATAGCTTGGGATTTCATAAAATCCCCATTTTTTATACATGTGTACCGCACTTTCTAAAAAAGGCAGTGTATCCAAAAGCATATGCTTATATCCGATTTCTTTCGCGTCATCTATGATCCTTTGGATCAACATCCCGCCGCTCTGCCGTCACAGTACGCCAGATACAGCCGTCCGCCCGGCAGACCATATTTGGTATCAAGATGGTTTAACTCCTCATCATAATTCTGTATCTCAAGATATTCTCTAAATTCCGGATCTCCGTTTATCAGCATATCTGTATATTCTGAGAAAAGTCTGCACACTTCGTCAACAGAATCATATGCCAATACAATATTAACCTCCATTTAACATTTCCCCCAGCCACACGCTTATAACCACATATTTATAATAGCTTCTGCTTCAGCCCTGCAGAATCCTCATCGCCCTGTCATAATCCTTCCCCGCCACATAGACATGATACTCATATGCCGCTGATGCGCTTATAGACGGCACGCCGTGATACCGCCCCGGATTTGTAATCGGGTTTGATCTGGTGGTATATTCGATCTGGTGATCCGCCAGCAGGCCCTTTGTCCTTTGATACTCATTCAGATCCCAAGTGATCAGAACCTCTCTTTTAAAAAACATACAAGCCACCTCCTGCCCCCATTATGCCAGACCCGGCACCGGATGTCACCGGTTTTCATCGGAATATTTCTTGACAATTCCCTCTTTGGCTTCTATAATTTTATTGTTTGAATTCTAATTATTAGTATTCAAATTTTATATGGATTCAATTTGAAGCCCGCGGTGATCGTTATAATTCACAGTAACCGCCGACCTGCCGCCGGGTGCACTGCCGCAAAGGAGATGACACTATGTCCCATTCATTTCATTATCTTATCATGGCGGAACAATCCATGTTCCAGAAGGAACTGCTCGCCAGGCTGAAGGATACCGGCCTGACGATCGGACAGCCGAAGATCCTGGACTACCTGAAGGACCACGACGGAGCCGGGCAGAAGGATATCGC
>USKR01000004.1 GCA_900555215.1 uncultured Ruminococcus sp. | reverse complement strand
CCCCCAAAACCATGCGAGCATGGTTTCTGTGCCCGGTCAATACATGGCTGAACTAGAATCTCACATTTGGTTATGCATCTTCGGGCTTATTAATCAAATGCCCCTGCCGTGCGCTTCGGTCTTACCGGCAGAGTATTTATCTCATTTCCCACAGAGCGGTTTCGAATTACTCGTCGCCCTGGTTGAGCTCCAGATTGAGCTCTTTGAGCTTAGCAAGCACTTCTTCCAGAGATTTGCGTCCAAGGTTGCGGACCTTCATCATATCCTCCGGAGTCTTGTTTGTAAGCTCTTCTACCGTATTGATTCCGGCTCTCTTCAGACAATTGTATGAACGTACGGAAAGCTCAAGCTCATCGATACTCATCTCAAGAACTTTTTCCTTCTCGTCATCCTCTTTCTCGATCATGACTTCCGCTGCCTGGGCAACCTCAGAAAGATCTACGAAGAGTTTCAGATGCTCACTCAGCACTTTCGCCGCAAGGCTGACTGCCTCGTCAGGGAGCATCGTGCCTTTTGTCCATACATCCAGCGTAAGCTTGTCATAATCTGTGATCTGTCCCACACGGGTATTTTCCACAGTAAGGTTTACACGCTCAACCGGTGTGTAGATGGAATCGATCGGGATCACACCGATCGGCATGTCCTCGGTCTTATTCTTATCTGCACTTACATATCCTCTGCCCTTTGAAATGGTCAGTTCCATATACAGTCTGCTGTCTTTACCGCCGCTCAGCGTAGCGATGACCTGATCGGGATTGACGATCTCGATATCGGAATCCGCCTGGATATCAGCGCCTGTGACAACGCCCTCGCCTTCGAATTCAATGTATGCTGTCTTCACTTCATCTGACTCAGATGTGTTTTTGATGGCAAGAGATTTCAGGTTCATGATGATCTCTGTGACATCTTCTTTCACACCCGGGATGGAACTGAACTCGTGGAGTACGCCGTCAATCTTTACAGAGCTGATGGCAGCTCCCGGAAGAGAAGAAAGCATGATTCTTCTCAGGGAGTTTCCTAGTGTTGTACCATAGCCTCTTTCGAGCGGTTCTACGACAAATCTTCCATATTTTTTATCATCTGAAACATCCGTAATTTCAATATTAGGTTTATTAAAATCAAACACTACACAGACCCTCCTTATGGGTTTTAAAATGTTGAGGGGATACGCTGTTGCAGCCGATATTACTTAGAATATAACTCGACGATCAACATTTCATCTACCGGAACATCGATAGCTTCTCTTGCCGGAAGCTCTTTCACTGTTCCTCTCAGATTCTCTGAGTCAACCTCAAGCCAGTCCGGAATCATGTTTCCGCCTGTCACTTCGAGAATCTCTTTGTATCTCTGTGAGCCTTTCTTATTCTCTTTGATCTCAATTGTGTCCCCGGCCTTTACAAGATAAGACGGGATGTTCACCTGCTTGCCGTTTACAAGTACATGCTTGTGATCAACGATCTGTCTAGCTTCTTTTCTTGTTCTTGCAAATCCCATACGGAACATTACATTGTCCAGTCTGGACTCCAGAAGTCTCATCAGGTTCTCACCTGTCATGCCTTCCATCTGTTTTGCTTTCTCGAAGTAGTTTCTGAACGGTTTCTCGAGAACGCCGTAGATGAATTTTGCTTTCTGTTTCTCACGGAGCTGGAGACCATACTCGCTCATTTTTCTGTTTGATCTCTTCAGCTGTCTGTTAGATTTCTTATTGATTCCGAGATAAATCGGATCCATGCCTAATGAACGGCATCTTTTAAGAACAGGAACTCTGTTTACTGCCATGTCTATCCTCCTAATTTTATCACAACGGCATCACGCCGCTTTTCTTAATTTCCGTTGTACGTCAGTGATCAGATACGCAATTAGACTCTTCTGCGTTTCGGCGGACGGCATCCGTTGTGCGGAACCGGTGTTACGTCCTTGATGCTCACTACGTCAATACCGCATGCCTGAAGCGCACGGATTGCCGCTTCTCTTCCTGATCCCGGTCCTTTTACGAATACATCTACGGATTTAAGTCCATGCACAAGAGCTGCCTTTGCCGCTGTCTCAGCTGCCATCTGTGCTGCATATGGAGTAGATTTCCTTGAACCTCTGAATCCCAGGCCGCCTGCACTTGCCCATGAAAGAGCATTTCCCTGTGTATCTGTTAATGTTACGATCGTATTATTAAAAGATGACTGGATATGTGCCTGTCCTCGTTCAACGTTTTTCTTGACACGCTTTTTTGTTACTTTCTTTGCAACCTTCTTTGCCATTTAAACTAACCTACTTTCTTTAATACTTTATCAAGGTAGTTCGCTCAGCTAAGCTCACGCTTCGCTTGTCAGCTTGCATTCGCTAAGATTCGCGAACGGCCTCGCACTAAATTCAAACTTCGCTTTCAGCTCGTTTTCATTAAGTTACTTTCGGCCTACTTTTTCTTATTTGCAACTGTTCTCTTCGGACCTTTGCATGTTCTTGCATTAGTCTTTGTCTTCTGACCACGTACCGGAAGTCCTTTTCTGTGACGGATTCCACGGTAGCAACCGATTTCTTTCAGTCTCTTGATATTGAGCTGGATCTCTCTTCTGAGATCACCCTCTACGACCTGAGTCTCATCGATCACTGCGCTGATCTTCTTTACTTCCTCACTTGTAAGATCTCTTACGCGAGTATTCGGGTCAACTCCTGCCTCTGCTAAGATGCGGTTTGAGCTTGTTCTTCCGATTCCGTAAATATAAGTCAAACCGATTTCTACACGTTTGTCTCTTGGTAAGTCTACACCTGCAATACGAGCCATGTGTCTTTCCTCCATTTTCTTTGTTTGATACTGTCTTTAACTGAGGCTGCGGATGCTGTGCAGAATCTTCTCTGCTCTCTGGTGTCTGCATCCTACCGGGTTCTTTCAATAATATATTGAACTCTTTTCCACCCGATATCCCAGCCCAGGCGCGTTTCTCTTCCGCGCCCTTTCCCGGCACGGATCTCCTTTTCAAAAATCCGCCAATGCAAATGCCGGGTATTAGAAGCAATATACAATCGCATTTTCGCTCATCCGCCTGAACATGCTGTCATGAAAATGCCAGAACACGCGCCCTGCGGTACCTGTGTACAGGTGCGGTGTATCCTTACTTGTATATGAAACAGCTCTACACACCGCCTTGTGTGTCGTGCTGTCAGCCGCCTAAATCATGTCGCACGCTTTCCATTTATTATTCACTGATAAACGTGCATCCATCCTCTGCACGTCCGTGCGCTTATCCTTGACGCTGTTTGTGCTTCGGATTCTCGCAGATTACTCTGATGCTTCCTTTTCTTTTAATAATTTTGCATTTTTCACAAATTGGTTTTACTGATGATCTAACCTTCATGTCAAATCCTCCTTCCCTTCTTTGCTCTGCCTACATTTGCCGGTCAATTGGGCACACCTCCCCAATAGTGACCATCTGACAGTATAGCATCAAATGCATATCAAAGTCAACAACTATTTTCCATTTTCTCTCTTATACGAGAGACTGTCCCTTTCCTTTAAAGCTTCCAATATACCTCTTTCTTTGATACTGCATCCAGAAACGACAAAAAGCTTTTGCTTATTTATCCCTCCAAATGATTCTGCCCTTGCTCAGATCATACGGGGACATCTCCAATGTCACCTTATCTCCCGGCAGGATCTTAATAAAATTCATTCTCAGCTTCCCGCTGATGTGGGCAAGTACGATATGTCCGTTTTCCAGCTCCACTTTAAACATTGCATTCGGGAGCTTCTCTACAACAACTCCCTCAATCTCGATTACGTCAGCTTTTGACATGTTTAATCCTCCTGATTCCGGCGTTTTCGTTCTTCCGCCGTGTCCCCCTCGGGGTATGCTCTTTTTTCACTGCCTGCTTTTCTGTCCGCAGGCATTCTCATATTTCTTTATTGCATCCCGGATCACCGCATCATCCGGCGCCCCGCGCAGACTTATCTTCAATATAGGCTGAAGATGCCTGCTGTTCTTTCTTTTCATATGGCGGAGGGTTTTTTCAACTCCATCCGCCACATAAACATATTTTTCGTCAAGATCAACGACCGCATAGACATGGTCCTTATCACGTCCCGCCTTTGATCTGACAAGTATTCCCGGTTTGATTTCCATCCGGATTACTCTCCCAGGATCTTTACGATCTCTGCGAAGACATCGTTGATATCGATCGTCCCGTCAACTTCTTTCAGGATTCCGGACTGAGTATAATAGTCGATCAGAGGCTGAGTCTGCTCATGATACACGCCAAGCCTCTTAAGCACTGTCTCCGGCTTGTCATCGTCTCTTAAGATGAGGCTTCCACCGCACTTGTCACAGACGCCCTCTTCCTTTGTCGGGGCATAAACGATATGATAAGTAGCTCCGCAGTCCACACATGCTCTTCTCCCTGACATGCGGTTTACGATATTGTCATCCGGTACTTCTACATTGATCGCGTAATCCATCTTCTGTCCCATCTCTGAGAGTGCTTTGTCGAGCGCCTCTGCCTGCGGGATCGTACGCGGGAAGCCGTCGAGAACATATCCATTCGCGCAGTCTTCCTGATTCACCCTGTCAACAACAAGGTCAACGACCAGCTCATCTGGCACGAGAAGTCCCTGATCCATATAGGTCTTTGCCTTCTTGCCAAGTTCTGTGCCGTTCTTAATGTTCGCACGGAAAATATCTCCCGTAGAAATGTGCGGGATCCCGTACTTCTCCGCAATCTTCTTCGCCTGTGTTCCTTTACCTGCGCCCGGCGCGCCCAGCATGATGATCTTCATAAACTCATACCTCCGTTCTTTATTTTATATTCATATAAGCCATGAGCCCGCGGCATTTTCCTCTTTAAAGAGCAAAACTGCGCGAGCTTTATCCGGCTTAGTATCCAAGGAAGCTGTTTGACATGTTACTTCCCTTATTATTTAAAAATCCTGTATAATTTCTCACAAGCATCTGTGACTCGATCTTCTTGATCGTATCAAGCACAACTCCTACGATGATGATGATGGAAGTTCCTCCAAAGGAAACCTGCGCTCCAAACACACCGTTGAAGAAATATGGGATGACCTGGACGATGACCAGTCCGCACGCGCCTATGAAAATGATGTAATTGAGAATCTTCTGCAGATACTCAACTGTCGGCTTTCCGGGACGGATACCCGGGATAAAGCCGCCGCTCTTCTTCATATTATTTGCGATCTCCAGCGGATTAAATGTAATCGAAGTGTAGAAATACGCAAAGAATATAGTGAGCACGATATATACCAGGAGTCCGATCGAGTAGATCGGTCTCTCAGGATTGCACCAGTTGCTGGAGTTCATTCCCGCAAGGATCTGGCTTCCGATCCCTGTACCGTTTCCTTTACCGAGGAATCCGGCGATCACGATCGGAGTCTGCATCAGGGATGACGCGAAGATAACAGGGATAACACCTGCCGTATTAACTCGCAGCGGGATGTGTGTTGACTGTCCGCCGTATGTCTTTCTTCCCTGCACCTTTTTAGAATACTGTACCGCGATCCTTCTCTCTCCGCTCTGAAGTATAACGACAAAGACTACAACAACAAGGATCACTGCCAGGATGATCAGACCTGCAAGACCTGCCATGGCCAGTTTCTTTCCGCTCATAAACTGCGTATAAAGTGTGACGAAATCATTCGGCACACGGGAAATGATATTGATCAACAGAACGATAGAAATACCGTTTCCCACACCATTTTCCGTGATACGCTCACCGATCCACATAAGAAATGCGCTTCCGGCTGTCAGCGTACAAACCACGATCGCACAGTTTACGAAATTGTACTCCTCAAGGAGTCCCTGACGGCCAAGTCCTACAGCAAGTGCCGTAGACTCGATCAGAGCAAGACCGACTGTAACATATCTGGTGATAGCTGCGATCTTCTTCCTGCCCTCTTCTCCTTCTTTCTGCATCTCTTCCAGCTTAGGGATCGCAATGGTAAGGAGCTGCATGATAATAGAGGATGTGATGTACGGGGTAATGCTCAGGGCGAAGATCGAGAAATTTGTAAAGGAGCCGCCGGTGAACGCCTCAAAAAAGTTGAAAGCGTCACCGGTCTGCTGTGCAAAAAATTCCTGAATAAAGGTCGGATCGACTCCCGGTGTCGGCAGCTCTGATCCAAGCCTTACAACAATGAGCATTAAAAATGTAAAGAAAATTCTCTTTCTGATGTCTTCTATCTGGAATGCTCTGCGTACTGTCTTAAGCATTAGATCACCTCTGCTTTTCCACCAAGTGCTTCAATCTTCTCCGCAGCTTTTGCACTGAATGCATTAGCCTGAACTGTAAGCTTCTTAGTTAACTCTCCATTTCCAAGAATTTTAACTCCGTCTCTCGGGTTCTTAACGATCCCGCTCTCGATCAGTGTCTCAACGGACACTGTCGCGCCGTCCTCGAATCTCTCAAGAGCACCAAGGTTGATACCCACGATCGTCTTGGAGTTCCTGTTAGTGAATCCTCTCTTCGGGATTCTTCTGTATAAAGGCATCTGACCACCTTCGAAGCCAGGTCTTGTAGCACCTGAACGCGCCTTCTGTCCTTTGTGGCCTTTGCCGGCTGTCTTACCGTTTCCTGAACCATGTCCACGGCCTCTTCTGAAATTATCACTCTGTTTAGAACCGTCTGCCGGTCTTAAGTTTGATAAGTCCATGACGTTACCTCCTTATCTTTTTATGCCTCTTCTTCAACCTTAACCAAATGTCTAACCTGCTGTACCATACCTCTTGTGGCTGCATTGTCCGGCAGTACAACTGTCTTGCCTGTCTTCTTGAGACCAAGAGCCTCAACTGTCTTCTTATGCTTCGGTATGGAGCCGATTGTAGACTTTACTAATGTAACTTTTAAGTTTGCCATTTCAATCTTACCTCCTTGTGTGATAGGTCATGTCTTCTATAACAAGCCTATCAATTAGCCCATGATCTCCTCAATTGATCTGCCGCGCAGTCTTGCAACATCTTCCGGTGCCTTGATATCTTTCAGTCCTTCGATGGTAGCAAGCACAACATTCTGCTTATTGTTTGATCCAAGAGACTTTGTACGGATGTTTTTGATTCCCGCCATCTCGATCACGGCACGTGCCGGACCGCCGGCGATCACACCAGTACCGTCCGGGGCATTCTTAAGGAGTACGGACGCGCTTCCGAATTTACCGATCACATCATGGATCACACTTGCATTCTCATCAAGTGATACTGTGATCATCTTCTTCATAGCGTCCTCTTTGCCCTTGCGGATCGCTTCCGGGATCTCAGCAGCCTTTCCCAAACCTGCACCAACATGACCGTTGCCGTCGCCAACAACAACTAAAGCTGTAAAACGGAAGTTACGACCACCTTTAACAACCTTGGTAACACGTTTGATCGATACTACTTTTTCTAATAATTCCATCTGACTAGCATCAATACGTTCCTGTCTCATCTGTGTTCTCCCTTCCCTAGAAATTCAGTCCGGCTTCTCTTGCCGCGTCTGCCAGTGCTTTGATCTTACCCTGGTAAATGAATCCGCCTCTGTCGAATACGACATCAGTGATACCCTTTTCTTTTGCCTTCTCAGCGATCACTTTTCCAAGGTACGCTGCTGCTTCGACATTATTTGTCTTCTCCAGCTCTGCCTTCACGTCTTTCTGAAGAGTGGAGGCTGCAACCAGTGTATTTCCAACCGTGTCATCGATGATCTGAGCATACATATGATTGTTGCTCCGGAATACAGCGAGACGCGGTCTCTCTGCTGTTCCGCTGAAACGGTTGCGTAATTTCATGTGTTTTTTTCTACGAACTTCGCTTCTTGATTTCTTACTAACCATTTTCACACTCTCCTTATTTATTTCTTACCAGTCTTACCAACTTTACGTCTGATGACTTCATCAGCGTATTTGATACCTTTGCCCTTATAAGGCTCCGGTCTTCTCTTATCTCTGATCTCAGCAGCGTACTGTCCGACTTTCTCTTTGTCAATACCTTTTACTGTGATCTTATTCTGACCTTCCAGAACAGTCTCAACGCCTTCCGGATCGATCATCTCGACTGGATGAGAGTATCCAAGGTTCAGTGTCAGCTTATTTCCTGATTTGGCAGCTCTGTAACCTACACCATTTACTTCAAGGACTTTCTCATATCCCTGAGTAACGCCTACTACCATGTTATTGATCAGCGTTCTTGTCAGACCGTGAAGAGATTTCATTCTCTTAAGATCGTTCGGTCTTGTTACAGTTACTTCTTCGCCTTCAACTTTGATTTCCATTTCAACCGGAAGCTCTCTTGTGAGAGTTCCCTTCGGACCTTTTACAGTCACTACATTGTTCTCTGCAACTTCCACAGTCACTCCTGCGGGAATTGCAACCGGCAGTCTTCCGATACGTGACATACCTGTTTCCTCCTTAACTTAGATTTTCGGAGCAGCGGCTTTAGGCTGCTCTGTTTTCAGTTGCATGCGCCTGTCGGCGCGAGGTTTTTACAAGGGAGTTCTTTTCGCTAAGCTCGGGCTGCGCCTGTTGGCTTGCCCTTGCTAATCTCAAAGAACGACCTCGCGCTAAATTCACCGTTCGCTTTCAGCTCCGGTTCATTAAGCTGCTTTCGGCCTACCAAACGAAGCAGAGTACCTCTCCGCCTACGCCGAGCTTTCTTGCCTCTTTATCTGTTACAACGCCTTTGTTTGTAGAAAGGATCGCTGTTCCAAGTCCTCCGAGAACCTTCGGGATATTTTCTGTGCTTGCGTAAACACGCAGACCCGGTTTGGAAATTCTCTTCAGTCCGGAGATAACTTTCTCATTCTTATCCACACCGTACTTCAGTGTAATGTGGATCGTCTGGAAGTGTCCGTCTTCTACAAGGTCGTATTTTGCGATATATCCTTCATCAAGCAGGATGTTTGCGATAGCAATTTTCATCTTGGATGCCGGTACATCTACTGTATCATGTTTTGCAGTGTTTGCGTTACGGATTCTTGTAAGCATATCTGCAATCGGATCGCTCATAGTCATGTGTTTGATTCCTCCTATAATTGATTATGGAAGTTCTTTTCGCTAAGCTCGGGCTGCGTCTGGCGGCTTGCCCTCACTAATCTCAAAGAACGACCTCGCACTAAATTCGTGCGGCGCCTTTGGCTTGCACTCATTAAGTGCTTTCGGCCTACCAACTTGCTTTCTTAACACCGGGGATCTGTCCTTTGTATGCCAGTTCACGGAAGCAGATACGGCAGATTCCATATTTTCTCAAATACGCGTGCGGACGTCCGCAGATTCTGCAGCGGCTGTACTCTCTTGTGGAGAATTTCGGCTTACGCTGCTGTTTGATTTTCATTGATGTCTTTGCCATGAATTTCCCTCCTTACTTTGCAAACGGCATATTGAACTGTGTCAATAATTCACGAGCTTCCTCGTCAGTCTTGGCTGTTGTAACGAAGATTACATCCATACCTCTGACTTTGTCGATCTTGTCATACTCGATCTCAGGGAAAATCAGCTGCTCCTTGATACCAAGTGCATAGTTTCCTCTTCCGTCAAATGCGTTCGGGTTCACGCCTCTGAAGTCGCGCACACGCGGAAGCGCAAGGTTGATCAGACGGTCAACGAACTCATACATCTTCTCGCCTCTGAGTGTAACCTTGCATCCGATCGGCATACCTTCTCTGATCTTGAAGTTAGCCACGGAGTTCTTTGCTCTGGTCACAACGGCTTTCTGTCCTGCGATCTTCTCCATATCAGCGATCGCAGACTCTAAAAGCTTTGCGTTTTCCTTTGCCTCGCCGACGCCCATGTTGATCACAACCTTGTCGAGCTTCGGCACTTCCATAATGTTTTTATATCCAAATTTCTTGATCATTGCATCAACGATCTCGTTCTGGTACTGTTCTTTCAGTCTACTCAAAGTCCTGGACCTCCTTCCTCAATTAATCGATCACTTCGCCGGTCTTCTTAGCGAAACGAACTTTCTTGTCGCCATCCATCTTAAAGCCTACTCTTGTCGGCTGTCCTTTGTGTACATACATTACGTTGGACGCATCGATGTAGCCTTCCTGATGGATGATACCGCCATTCTGGTTCGCTGCGCTCGGCTTTGTGTGCTTTGTCAGCATGTTGACGCCTTCAACCAGGACTTTACCGTCTTTTTTATTTACGGCAATTACCTTGCCTTCTTTGTCTTTATCTTTGCCGGCGATGACCTTTACAGTGTCGCCTCTTTTAATTTTCATTGTTGACATCTTCGGCACCTCCTAGAGTACTTCCGGAGCCAGGGAAACGATCTTCATAAAATGTTTCTCTCTGAGCTCACGTGCTACTGGTCCAAAAATACGTGTTCCACGCGGGTTCAAATCGTCTTTTATAATAACAGCAGCATTTTCATCGAATCTGATATAGGAACCGTCTTTACGGCGCGCACCCTTTACAGAACGGACAACTACGGCTTTCACTACATCTCCTTTTTTCACAACGCCGCCTGGTGTTGCATCTTTAACAGTCGCAACGATCACGTCGCCGATGCTCGCATATCTTCTCGTAGAACCGCCAAGCACACGGATGCACAGCAGCTCTTTCGCGCCTGTGTTGTCTGCTACTTTCAGTCTGCTTTCTTGCTGTATCATGCAGGTAAACCTCCTTCAAAAATTATTTCGCTTTCTCCATGATTTCCACAAGTCTCCATCTCTTGTCCTTGGACAGCGGCCTTGTTTCCATAACTTTTACTGTATCTCCGATCTTACACTCATTCTGCTCGTCATGAGCTTTCAGTTTGTAAGTTCTCTTAACGATCTTCTTATAAAGCGGGTGCTTTACATGGTCCTCAACTGCAACAACGATCGTTTTGTCCATCTTGTCGCTGACAACCTTGCCCACACGGGTTTTTCTAAGATTTCTCTCTTCCACTTTTCTTCTCCTTTCAATCATTTTATGGAAGTTAATGAAGTTCTTTTCGCTAGGCTCGAAAATACCTCGCCAATCTCAAAGAACAGCCTCGCACTAAACTCATCCTGCGCCTTCGGCTTGGATTCTTTAAGTTGCTTTCGGCTTATCGGCCAGCCTCTGTGATCAGAGTCTGGATACGCGCGATATTCTTCCTTACTTCCTTGATCCTGCTTGTGTTGTCCAACTGGTTTGTGGCATTCTGGAACCTTAAGTTGAAGAGTTCCTTCTTAGCAGCTACTAATTCCTGGTTTAATTCCTCTACGGATTTTCCTCTTAAATCTTTTACAAATGTATTAGTTTTCACTGTTATCACCGCCTTCTAAGTCTGCGCGAGAAACAATTTTGCATTTGCAAGGTAACTTATGCATTGCAAGTCGAAGTGCCTCTCTAGCGATTTCCTCTGGTACTCCTGCAATTTCAAACATTACACGGCCCGGTTTTACTACTGCTGCCCAGTATTCAACCGTACCTTTACCGCTACCCATACGGGTCTCAGCCGGCTTAGCTGTGATCGGCTTATCCGGGAAGATTTTGATCCAAACCTTACCGCCACGCTTAATGTAACGTGTCATGGCAACACGGGCTGCCTCGATCTGGTTTGAACGGATCCAGCACGGCTCTGTTGCAACGATACCGTACTCACCATATGCGATCGTGTTACCTCTGAGAGCTTTACCTTTCATGGTACCACGGAACTGTTTACGACGTTTTACTCTTTTTGGCATTAACATTATTTATCGCTCCCTTCCTTATCTGCTTTAGTCGGAAGAACCTCGCCTTTGTAAATCCAAACCTTTACACCGACTTTTCCGTAAGTTGTGTCAGCTTCTGCGAATCCATAATCAATGTCAGCTCTGAGTGTCTGCAGCGGGATCGTTCCCTCGCTGTAAAACTCAGTACGAGCCATATCAGCACCGCCGAGACGTCCGGATACGGATGTCTTCACTCCAAGCGCGCCTGCCTTCATTGTTCTTGACATGCAGGACTTCATGGCACGTCTGAAGGAGATACGGTTCTCAAGCTGCTGGGCAATGTTCTCAGCTACGAGCTGCGCGTCCTTGTCCGGTCTCTTGATCTCTTTGATGTCAACGATGAGCTTCTTGTCTGTAAACTTAGCGAGCTCTTTTTTCACCTTCTCGATCTCGGAACCGCCCTTGCCGATCACAACACCCGGCTTAGCTGTATATACAACGATCTTTACGCGGTCGGAAGCTCTCTCGATCTCGATCCTGGAGATTCCTGCGCTGTATAATCTCTTCTTTAAAAATGTTCTGATCTCGTGGTCTTCAACAAGGTTGTCAGCGAAATCTTTCTCTGCGTACCATTTGGAATCCCAGTCTTTGATAACGCCGACTCTCAAGCCATGAGGATTAACTTTCTGTCCCATAATGCCCTCCTATCTTTCATTCAGCACGATTGTGATGTGGCTCATTCTCTTCTCGATCCTGTAAGCCCTGCCCTGTGCCCTCGGTCTGATTCTCTTCATTGTCGGTCCTTTGTTTGCGTAGCACTCCTCGATGTACAGGTTGTCTGCGCTCATACCGTTGTTGTTCTCAGCGTTTGCGATCGCTGACTTAAGAAGTTTCTCTATCACTGTTGAAGCATATCTCGGATTGTATGCCAGGATTCCGAGTGCTGTTGTTACATCCTTACCTCTGATGGCATCAAGAACGTAGCACGCCTTCTGAACAGATACTCTTGCGTAAGAGATCTTGGCTGAAGGTCTTGTATCTCTCTGCTCGTTTCTCTCTCTCTTGATCTGGGATCTATGTCCTTTTGCCATGGATGAACCCTCCTTTCGAAATATATGAATCTTATCTTACTTTTGACTTCTTCTCGTCTTTACCGTGACCTCTGTAAGTTCTTGTCGCAACGAACTCACCGAGTTTGTGTCCTACCATGTCCTCTGTAACATATACCGGCACATGTCTTCTTCCGTCATGTACGGCAAATGTGTGGCCGACAAATGACGGGAAGATTGTAGAACGGCGTGACCAAGTCTTAATAACTGATTTATCGCCAGATGCATTCATAGCGTCTACTTTTTTCAGTAAGTGAGCGTCTGCAAATGGTCCTTTTTTAAGTGAGCGAGCCATAGGTTCTAACCTCCTTGTGAATCTGATTATTTAATCGCTTTACCGTCTCTTCTTCTTACGATCAGCTTGTTGGAAGCTTTTTTCTTCTTGCGGGTCTTAAGACCAAGTGCCGGTTTACCCCACGGAGTACACGGACCCGGGCGGCCGATACCAGTCTTACCTTCACCACCACCGTGCGGATGGTCATTCGGGTTCATAACAGAACCACGCACTGTCGGGCGGATACCCATGTGGCGCTTACGTCCTGCTTTTCCGACATTGATCAGGTTGTGCTCCCCGTTTCCTACCACACCAACAGATGCGCGGCAGATGATCGGAACCATTCTCATCTCACCTGACGGAAGTCTCAGTGTTGCATATTTTCCTTCTTTCGCCATGAGCTGCGCGCTGTTTCCTGCGGAACGAACGAGCTGTCCGCCTCTTCCCGGATAAAGCTCAATGTTGTGTACCTGAGTACCAACCGGGATCTCAGAAAGCGGAAGGCAGTTTCCTACTCTTACCTCTGCCTCTGTTCCGTTCATAACTGTCATGCCGTCTTTCAGTCCTTCCGGGGCAAGGATGTAAGCTTTCTCGCCGTCTGCATAGCAGATCAGTGCGATGTTCGCGCTTCTGTTCGGATCATACTCGATACCGATAACCTTTGCCGGAATTCCATCTTTATTTCTCTTGAAGTCTACGATTCTATATTTCTTCTTAGCTCCGCCGCCGCGGTGTCTTACAGTGATCTTACCCTGTGCGTTGCGGCCTGCATTTCTCTTCTTGGAATCCAGGAGGGATTTCTCAGGAGTTGTCTTTGTGATCTCAGAGAAATCTGAACCTGTCATCTGTCTTCTGGAAGGTGTATATGGGTTATATGTTTTGATTCCCATTACTGTCTCTCCTTTCGTCTGCTCTAATTATTCGTTTCACGGAATTGCACCGTATAAAATGATTGATTTAGTTGCATCAATCGGCTTACAGTTCGGCTCGCTAAGCTCGAAAAGACCTCGCTAAGCTCCCCGAACGGGGTCCGACTAAGCCTCAGCCTGCGCTGACGCTTGCCTTCGGCAAGTCTTATAACCCCTCGAAGATCTCGATATCTTTGCTGTCTTCTGTAAGCTGTACGATTGCTTTCTTTGTCTTAGCTGTCTTTCCGAATGTCATGCCGCGTCTCTTGTTCTTTCCGTCAAGATTCATGGTGTTGACGCTCTTTACCTTTGTTCCCTCGAACATTTTCTCAACAGCTTCTTTGATCTGGTTCTTTGTAGCCTCTGTGTGTACAAGGAATGTATATTTCTTGTCAGCCATCAGATCCATGCTCTTCTCTGTGATGACCGGTTTAAGGATCACATCATAATACTGAATGTTTGCCATTATGCGTACACCTCCTCGATTGCAGCAACAGCAGCTTTCGTTGCGATAACTGTGTTGTATTTCAGGATGTCATATACGTTGATCGTGTTTGTGCGGGCTGTCTTCACGTCCGGAATGTTCTTTGCAGAGATCTCTGCGTTTGCATTTCCGTCTTCCAGGACAACAAGCGCTTTGTTCACGTTCAGGTTGTTCAGAACGTTCTGGAAGTTCTTTGTCTTGATCTCGTCAAATTTCAGCTCGTCAACTACGATAAACTTGTTCTCTTCTACTCTGGAAGTAAGAGCGGATTTCAGAGCTGCTCTCTTCTCTTTCTTATTCATCTTGAAGGAGTAGTCTCTCGGAACCGGAGCGAATACTACGCCGCCGCCTGTCCACTGCGGAGCTCTTGTTGAACCCTGTCTTGCGTGGCCTGTTCCTTTCTGTCTCCACGGTTTTCTTCCGCCGCCGGAAACTTCAGAACGTGTCTTAGCTTTCTGTGTTCCCTGACGATTGTTTGCAAGCTGATTTACGACTGCCATGTGTACCAGATGCTCGTTTACTTCAACACCAAATACAGCATCGTTCAGTTCGATTGTATCAACTTCTTTACCTTCGATATTGTAAACAGATACTTTTGCCATCTGTGTGTTCCTCCTTTCTTACTGTCAGCCTAGCAGCCCTTAACGGATTCTTTGATCGTTACGAGGCATTTCTTCGGTCCCGGAACAGAACCCTTGATGAGGAGCAGGTTGTTCTCAGCGTCAACTCTTACGACCTCGAGATTCTGAACTGTGATCTGCTTGTTACCCATCTGTCCAGGCATCTTCTTGCCTTTGAATACCTTGCTCGGATCAGATGCAGCACCGTTGGAACCGGCATGACGATGGAACTTGGAACCGTGTGTCATAGGTCCTCTGCTCTGTCCGTGGCGCTTGATCGCACCCTGGAATCCTTTACCTTTGGAGATTGCCGTCGCATCGATGTGGTCTCCCACAGCAAAGATGTCAGCCTTGATTTCCTGTGCCAGAGCATATTCCTCTGCATTGTCAAATCTGAACTCTTTTACGTATCTCTTTCCGGATACGCCTGCTTTGTCAAAGTGGCCTTTTTCAGCTTTTGTCACACCGTTTCTGTGTGCGATCGCTTTTTTGCCGCTGTTGTCTTTTGTGACGATCTTCTCTTTCTTGTCAACGAATCCGACCTGTACAGCTTTGTAGCCGTCGTTCTCAACTGTCTTCACCTGTGTTACCACACACGGGCCAGCCTGAAGGACTGTTACCGGGATCAGACTTCCGTCTTCGTTGTTGAAGATCTGAGTCATACCAACTTTTGTAGCTAAGATAGCTTTCTTCATTATGATTACCTCCTGTGATTTACAGCGGAACGCTTATGCGCTCATCCTAAATGTTAGGACGTTACTGTTTATTTGTTTTTCATTTTGATATCAATGTACACACCTGCAGGCATTTCCAGTCTGGAAAGCGCATCCACAGTCTTCTGTGTCGGCGTGATGATATCGATCAGTCTTTTATGAGTTCTCTGCTCGAACTGCTCTCTGGAGTATTTGTACTTGTGTACTGCTCTCAGGATTGTCACTACCTCTTTCTTAGTCGGCAGCGGCACCGGTCCGCTCACCTGTGAACCGTTCTTTTTTACAGTTTCGATGATTTTCTTTGCGGATGCATCAACGAGCTGATGATCATACGCTTTCAGTGTGATTCTCATTACTTGACTTGCCATAAAAAAAGTCGCCTCCTTTTCGTACTTTTAACTTCAGTACGACAAGCGGTGACTGTACACTCTCCC
>USKR01000003.1 GCA_900555215.1 uncultured Ruminococcus sp. | reverse complement strand
ATATAATAATCAAAGAGCTGTTCGATCATATGCACCGCCTTATCTTCCTCCCCCTTTGCTTTCGGGTTGAGGTAGACATGCTCAAACATAAACGCCCGAAGGTCTGCCATCGCTTTTTCCACCTCAGGCGACATCCTGATCTCAGGCCGGTCCATGCTGTTCGTTACTACGTCGTGGATCAGCCTGTTCAGCCGCTCTTTACAGGAATTTCCCAGTATGGCCCTTATATCTGCTGGGATATCATCCTCGGTAAGTATTCCGCCCCTGATCGCGTCGTCCATATCATGGTAGATGTAGGCAAGCTTATCTGAAAGACGGACCACCCATCCCTCCAGAGTATGGGGATGTCCGGCTGTCTGATGGTTCAGGATGCCGTCCCTGACTTCCCACGTCAGATTCAGTCCTCTCCCTTCCTTCTCGATACAGTCCACCACCCTCAGACTCTGCCTGTGGTGTGAAAAATGGTAAACCGTATTCAGCGCCCGCTCCCCGGCATGTCCGAAAGGAGTGTGTCCCAGATCATGTCCAAGGGCGATCGCCTCCACCAGATCTTCATTCAGACGAAGTGCTTTTGCGATCGTCCTCGCATTCTGCGACACTTCCAGTGTATGCGTCAGACGGGTCCTGTAATGATCCCCCTTCGGCAGCAGGAAAACCTGCGTCTTCTGTTTCAGCCTCCGGAACGATCGCGCAGCCGGTCTTTGTCGCAATTTTGAATGCGCCGTCTTTAAAAGGCAGCATGCTCAGTTCATCACCGCTGTTGCGGGTCCCCTCAGGGAAAATACAGATGGATATACCTCTCTTGATATAATCAATGGCCGTGAGGATAGTTTTCAGGCCTTCCTTTGGATTTTTTCTGTCCAGGAAGAGGCAGTAAACACGTTTCATCCAGGTGGTCAATGTCAGGTATCGTTCCATTTCTTTTTTTGCGATATATCCGGTGAGCCTTTTGCATCTGCTGTAAGTCAGGAGGATGTCAAAATAGCTGCGGTGGTTCCCGATAAAAAGGACCGGCTCATCAGGGATATTTTCTTCTCCGATGACAGTTGCCTTGACGCCGGACATGCGGAGGATCACTTTAAATCCCCACTGTACGATGCGCAGAGAGCTTATATCCCGTGCGTGCGGGTTGAATTTTCCGAGGATCCATTCAATGATAAGGATGGGAATGGTCAGTGTCAGATACAGGATCAAAAAAATTAAGATACAAATAAAACGAAACATACTTTGGTCTCCATTTTCAAAATATTACTGTAAATTGTGCAAAAACCATTATACAGCGGCGATGTCGAAAAAACAACCCATATACAGGACCGAGGGCGCCTGTAAGAGAAAGTTTTAAGCAAAGAGAAGGTAAGGCTATGGATAATCCTGCATTAGAATATTTGCTCAGAGGTGAACATATGATTATAGGGAAAATACTGCGGGACGGGAAAAAGAAGGATGGACAGAGGCATTGCAGGAACTTCAGGGGACGGGATAGGGCGGATCAGCCGGTATATCCTGAAAGGAGGAATTGCTGTTCTTATAGCTCTGTGCGCGCTGCCGGGCTGCGCTGTCCGCATGCAGAAGACGGAGAAGATCCGCGACCTGGAATTTGTGGTGACAGATAAGTATGATGTCCCTGAAGAATTCAGGGCCCTGATTGAAGAAAATAGAGATACACCCGTTAAGATGACATATGCAGACCGGGGAAAGCTTTATATTGCGGAAGGATACGGTCCGCAGCCCACGTCCGGATACAGTGTTGAGGTGGAAGCGGTATACGAAACCCGGGATGCGGTGTATATACACACAAATCTTCTGGGACCTGAGAAGGGGGAGGAAACAAAAGAGGTCACCACGTATCCGTATGTGGTCATACAAATGGAATATATTGAAAAAGATGTCCTATTTGACTGATTGTGAGAAAAGAGCGACAGGAGGAGAGAGATGGAACTTATCAAGCGGCCGATTCATTATACGCAGGAGGGGAAGAGTATCTTTGACCAGTTTTACCTGGATGAGGATTATAATGTGCCTGAGCAGAAGGAGGATGTGAGAAGGATCATCCAGGGAAATGCAGAATGCAGGACCGAGGACATCCGTCCGGTGGAAAACTATGTGAAGGTTACGGGGAAAATATATTTCAGGATTCTGTATATGACTGCATCCGGAGTCCCTAAGCCGGCTGTGCTTGAGGGCAGTCTTCCGTTTGAGGAAATGGTTTATGCCGAGAGTGATGGGAATGAGACGTATTTCATCCGCGGCGTGAGGACTGAATTTACCGGCACGGTAGTCAATTCAAGGAAGTTAAGCCTGAGGGTAATGGCGGAGATGGAAATCGGGAGAGAGCGTCTGCGCGACGAGGAGCTGACAGAGGATGTGGAGAGCGAGATACCTGTTTACCGTAAGATGGAGAGGATGAATCTTCTAAAGCTTGCTGTATCCCGGAAAGATACATACAGGATCAAGGAAGAGATCATACTGCCCGGCACCAAAGAGAGTATCGGTCAGGTGCTGTTCGCAGATATAGGAAGCCGTAAGCTGGATATCCGTCTGGGACAGGATGAGATTCTTCTCCGGGGTGAGCTTTTAGTTTTCTGCATGTATCTTTCCGCTGATGAAAAAACAGACTGGGTCGAGCAGAGTGTGCCCTATGAGGGGAGGATTTCCTGCGATGGCGTGACAGAGAGCATGTATCATCATATACGCCATTCTCTTGAAGATACGCTCGCGGATATCAGGCTGGATGAGGACGGGGAGATGCGTATACTCGGGATTGAGGCGACTCTTGCGCTGCGTATGAATATTTATGAGGAAGAGGCGACGGAAGTGCTCCGGGATATGTATTCGCTGGAGCAGGTATGTGAGTTTGACACGCGGGATGTAGTATACGAAGAACTTTTGATGCAGAATCAGTCCAGGTGCAAAGTATCCGAGCGGCTGGCGCTTCCTGAATTAAAGGAAGATGTGCTTCAGATCCTTCACAGCCAGGGAAATATCCAGATGGAGAGCGAGCAGCATACAGACGAGGGTATCCGGGTAGAGGGAATACTTCATCTTTCATTCCTGTACCTTCGGGGAGATGATGCAGAACCTTATGGCAGCTGGAAGGGGATCATACCATTTTCCTATCTGATCGAATATCCCTCAATGCCTGACCGGGTGGAGAGCAGCCTGTCAAGCCATGTGGAACAGCTCGCCGTGACCTTGGCAGGAAGCGAAGCGGTAGAGGTAAAAGCTGTTCTGGCTTTTGATGTGTTTTTGAGGAAGCAGATTCCTATTGAGATGATCACGGATGTGAGGACGAGGCCGGCAGATGAAGAAGCTGCGGAAGAACGCCCGGGTATTGTAGGGCATATTGTCCAGGAGGGCGAAGATATGTGGAGCCTTGCCAAAAAATATATGACGACGGTTGAGGGGATTATGGAGATCAACGGACTGGACAGTGAAAATGTCAGACAGGGCGATAAACTGTTGATTTTAAAAGAAAATGTGAGTATACTATAAGTACAATGTATACAAGATACAGATAAAGACAAAGGAGAAAGCATAATTCTCTTTTCAGGAGGGAAATCCCCCTCCTGGCAGCACATGCAGAATATTATAAAATTAACGGGGGACACAGGATGAATCAGATTGAATTGAAAGCGCTGGCAAAGATCAATCTGGGGCTGGATGTACTTGGGAGACGGGAGAATGGCTATCATGATGTGAGGATGGTCATGCAGTCGGTCTATCTGTACGATGAAGTGAGGATAGAAAAGACAGAGGCACCGGGAATCACGCTGGCAGCTAATTTAACTTTTCTTCCCACGGGGGAGGGAAATATCGCGTATAAAGCGGCACAGCTTTTAACAGAGGAGTTTGAGATCGGAGAAGGGGTCAAAATCACTCTGAATTTTCATATCCCTGCCGGGGTCAGGATCACATTAAACAAGCATATCCCGGTGGCTGCGGGACTGGCAGGCGGAAGCTCCAATGCGGCGGCAGTCTTATTTGGGATGAACAGGATGTTCCGTCTGGGGCTGACGCGGGAGGAATTGATGGCAAGGGGAGTCCGCCTGGGTGCGGATGTCCCTTACTGTATCATGCGGGGAACTGTGCTCGCCGAAGGGATCGGCGAGGAGCTGAGTGTACTGCCGGCAATGCCGAAATGTACGGTGCTGATAGCAAAACCGCCGGTGAGCGTTTCTACAAAAGTTGTTTACGAAGCGCTGGATGCAAAAGAGATCGTGGAACATCCGGATATTGACGGGATCATCGAGGGGCTGAAGAAACACTGTCTGAAACAGGTGGCAGCGTGCATGGGAAATGTACTGGAAGATGTCACGATCCCCATGCATCCGGTCATCGACCGGATTAAGCAGGAGATGATAGACGCGGGAGCTCTGAATGCCATGATGAGCGGAAGCGGCCCCACGGTTTTCGGTCTGTTTGAGAGCAGGGCTGCAGCCCGGGAGGCACAGAGGCGGATCAGAGAAAAGTCATTGACCAGGCAGGTGTATGTGACGAGTGTACACAGTGTGAGGAGGAATCAGGATGCCTATTGATTTTGAAGTTACAATGAATGAATATCTTCCGCTTCGGGATGTAGTGTTCAATACACTGCGCCGGGCGATCCTGAGAGGAGAGCTGAAACCGGGGGAAAGGCTGATGGAGATTCAGCTTGCCAACAAATTGGGGGTGAGCCGGACTCCGATCAGGGAGGCGATACGCAAGCTTGAGCTGGAAGGTCTTGTTCTCATGATACCGCGGAAGGGAGCAGAGGTGGCGGAGATCACCGAGAAAAATCTCAGAGATGTACTGGAAGTGCGCTGTGCGTTGGAAGAACTGGCAGTGCAGCTTGCATGCGACCGCATTGACAAAGAAGAGGTGAGCGGGCTGCATGCGGCGGCGGACCATTTCAGAGATGTGCTGGACAGTGACGATATCACCTTGATCGCACAGGCAGACGAGGCGTTCCATGATGTCATCTTTACAGCTACCGATAATGGGAGGCTGATCCAGCTCCTGAACAATCTGAGAGAACAGATGTACCGTTACCGGATTGAATACCTGAAGAAGAAGGAGTGCTATCCGCAGCTTCTTGCAGAACACAAAGCGATCATAGAAGCGATCGAAAGCCATGACAAAGGGAAGGCGACTGAGATCACGGGCCAGCATATCAACAATCAGGCAGACACTGTGGTGGGGACGCTGCGGCATAGGGACGAAGAATAGAGATAATATGTATAAAACCTTCATATCTGTCCATACTTCAGATATTAAAGACAATGATAAGATATGGAGGGTATACATATGGAAGCTTTATATATTCGGACAATACGGAGGCTGGAGAGAAATGCTGCCGGGATCATTCTGTTTCTGGCGGTGATCATCTCTTTATTTCTTACGGGAATGATATGCCGCAGGGTGGACGCTGCCGCTCAGGCAGATATGCAGGAGCATCTGGCGGAGGAAGTGCTGAGATTTCATGTCCTTGCCAACAGTGACAGTGACGCTGATCAGGCTTTGAAACTGAAAGTGAGAGACTCGGTACTGGCATTCCTGGAAGAAACTATGCCGGAGATGGATGATGCTGACCAGACAGCTCTCTGGATGAGGGAGCATATCGATGCTATCGAGGAGATAGGCAGGGAGACTGTTATGGCAGAAGGAGCAGGTTATCCTGTGAGCGCCGCGGTAACTACATGCTGGTTCCCGGACAGGACATACGGCGATATCACATTCCCGGCGGGCAATTACCAGGCGCTGCGCATTGAGATCGGCGCTGCAAAAGGACATAACTGGTGGTGTGTGCTCTATCCGGGACTTTGCTTTCAGGATTCAGCCAATGCGGTAGTATCGGAAGAGGGCAGAAAAAAGCTGAAAAATGTTTTGACAGAAGAGGAGTATTCCAGGATAACAGCCACATCAGATTTTAAGGTGAGCTGGTTCTTCTGGTAAAGGGAATAGCAATGACAGAATTTTTGGTAAGACATTTTATAAAGGATTATAAAGATGTGGAGAAGATATCCGTGCGGACGGCTTATGGAGTGCTCGCCAGCATTGTGGGTATCTTCTGTAATGTTTTTCTTTTTATTGTTAAATTTGCAGTGGGGCTGCTACTTCACAGTGTTTCCGTCACGGCGGACGCATTTAACAACCTGTCTGACGCGGGATCGTCTATCGTAAGCTTTGTCGGAGTAAAAATGGCGGAGAAACCGGCGGACAGAGACCATCCTTTCGGTCATGGCAGGATTGAATATATCGCGGCTTTGATCGTGTCTTTTCTTGTGCTGGAAGTCGGATTCACCTTTTTGAAAGATTCTTTCAGCAAAATATGGACGCCGGAGCAGCTGAATTTCCAGGCGGTGTCCGTTGTCATACTGATCTTGTCGGCAGGGGTGAAGCTCTGGCTGGGGATGTTTAACAGAAAGCTGGGACAAAAGATTGATTCTAAGGTGATGATGGCTGTTTTTACAGATTCTATGGGAGATGTGGTCACTACAGGAGCCACGATACTTTCGATCCTGTTCTTCGGAGTTACCGGAATCAATATCGACGGTTTTGTCGGAGTCGGCGTTGCTCTTGTAGTCATGTGGGCAGGCGTGGGGATTGCCAGGGATACTCTGGAACCTCTGATCGGTGAGGCGATCGATCCCGAGGTATATGACCAGATCAAGAAATTTGTGGAGGGTTATGACGGTATAGCAGGCACGCACGATCTGATCGTACATAATTACGGTCCGGGGCGGAGTATGGCATCTATTCATGCGGAAGTTCCAAATGATGTAGACATCGAACAGTCCCACGAGATCATCGACCGGATTGAGAGAGAGGCATCAAAGCAGATGGGGATCTTCCTTGTCATACATATGGATCCCGTAGAGATGAAGGACGAGAGAGTGCTGCGCATCCGAGGGAAAGTGGAAAAAATATTGGCGGAAATGGACCCGTCATGCAGTATTCATGATTTCCGTGTTGTGCACGGTGAAGCGCAGAGCAATCTTATTTTTGACATGGTGATCCCCATTGAATATGATGAGAAGACGAGAGAAGAGCTCCCGGTCAGGCTGGCGGAGAGGATCAAAGAAGCGGATCCCAGGTATGAGTGTGTGATAACAGTGGATTATGATTACGTGGCAAAGCCGGAAGAAGGACCGGAGAAATAAACCAGGCAGAGGAGTGCAGCAGTATGCAGAGAGCAGAAAATAACAGCTACGAATTTGAAGCAAGAGTAAGGTACAGCGAGATCGACCACAGAGGAACCTTGACCCTTCCGGCGCTGATCAACTATTTTCAGGATTGCAGCACGTTTCATTCTGAAACAGTGGGACTTGGTATGGATCATTTGAGACAGAAGAAAAAAGCCTGGGTGCTTTCCTATTGGCAGATTATTGCCGACCGCTATCCGAAGCTCTCAGAAAAGATTACCGTCGGTACTTTTGCAACAGAATTTAAAGGACTTTTCGGAAATCGTAATTTTTATATGAAAGATGAGGCGGGTAACCTTGCTGCCTGTGCGAATTCAATCTGGGTATTCATGGATCTCGGGAAAGGGCGTCCGTGCCGTCCGGCAGAAGAAGATATCGCTCCATACGGGGGGCATGAGCCGCTGGACATGCCCTATGAGGGACGGAAGATTGTCCTTCCTGAGACGATGGATGACAGAGCGCCTTTTCCTGTGAGGAAATACCATATCGATACAAATGAACATGTGAATAACTGCCAGTATGTGCAGATGGCGTTGGAAATGTTTTCGGCAGACTTGGATGTAAGACAGGTAAGAGTGGATTATAAGAAATCTGCTGTCCTTGGAGATATGATCTTCCCAAGGACGGCAAAGTTACAGGAAAGATACGTTGTGGAATTGTGTGATGAGAAAAAAGTACCGTATGCGGTTGTGGAGATGAAATGAGGGTAAGATGACAAAGGCGGTAAGGGCGATCCTTCAGGCGCTGTCCTACGGTAATATCGAGGTAGAGTCGGCGCGGCGGCTGGCGGATTTGAAAAAACTGGATCCGATGAGGATCTTTTTGAAAAAACTGGATACGGAAATCTGCAATGGGGATTATAAAGTTTCGGTGCGCCTGTATTTCCCAAATGAGAATACGGCTGAATCAGGAGAGATATCACAGGATTCGGGTGTGATACTTTTTTTTCACGGAGGCGGGTGGACTACTGAGAGCGTGGAGACTTACGACAGAGTCTGTTCCAGGATGGCGCAGTCCACGGGACAGCTTGTCATATCTGCGGAATACCGGCTTGCGCCGGAGCACAGATTTCCCGCCGGATTTGAAGACTGTTACGCGGTGGCAGAGGCGGTTTTCGGCGGGAAAATCCTGCCGGGGATCGATCCCGGACAGATCACGGTTATGGGAGACAGCGCCGGCGGGAATCTGGCGGCGGCTGTGTGCCTGAAGGCAAGGGATACCGGAGATTTCGCCCCGGCGAGGCAGATTTTGATCTATCCCGCCCTTTATAACTGTTATACAGAGGAATCGCCCTATGAATCTGTGAGAACAAACGGCACCGGATATCTGTTGACAAGTGTGAAGATGGAGGATTATGTGAAACTTTACGCCCGTGCTGACGAGGACCTGATGGATCCGTATTTTGCCCCGCTCCTGGCAGAAGATTTTTCCGGTCTTCCTGATACCCTCATACTCACAGCAGAATTTGACCCTCTCAGAGATGAGGGGGAAGATTACGGAAGGAAGCTCAGGGCAGCGGGATGCCGGGTGAGGGTAGAACGGATAGAAGGAGCTCTCCACGGGTATTTTGCGCTGGGAATACAGCATTTTTATGTACAGGAGAGTTTCCGGCATATTAACCGGTTCCTTAATGTGGAGCAGGCGCTGTTACAGAAGGAAAAATAAGGGGACGCAGAGGGCGCGGACGGAGAGGAGGACGCAGTTTTGAGAGGAAAAAGACAGAGCCGATGGAGAAAACTGGACAATGCGGCACAGGCATTTCCTGCGGCAACGGGGAAAAAGGATACCAGAGTTTTCCGTTTCTACTGTACTCTGAAAGAAGATATACAGGAAGAAATTCTGCAAAAGGCGCTGGATCTGACTCTGGAGAAGTATCCCCTTTTTCTCTCTGTTTTAAGGAAAGGGCTGTTCTGGTTTTACATGGAGCCGAGAAATATCCCGGCCAAAGTGCGTCCGGAAAACCGTCCCCCATGCAGCAGGATTTATGTGCCGGATCAGAAGAAGCTGCTTTTTGAAGTCACGTACCATAAGAACAGGATAAATTTCGAGGTATTCCACGGGCTTACCGATGGTACGGGAGCAATGAATTTTTTGAAAGAGCTTGTACGCAATTATCTGGCGTTCTCACATCCCGGAGAAGGGTTCCCGGAGGTGGACGGAGGAGAAGAACTTACTCAGAATGACTATGAGGAAGACAGCTTTTCCCAGTATTATACCGGAAAACAGAAGAAGACAGCTAAGTCGAAACCGGCATTTCAGATGAAAGGAGAGCGGCTGGAGCAGGAAGAGATGGAGATTACGGAGATGACGATGTCCGCCGGAGAGGTCCATGGGAAAGCAAGACAATACGGTGTTTCAGTGACGGCTTTTCTGGCGGCGGTGTTCCTCTATGCAATCTATGAGGAGATCCCGAAGAGCCGGCTGAAAAAGCCTGTGTCGCTTATGATTCCTGTAAATCTGAGAAATTTCTTCCCGTCTGAGTCTATGACAAATTTCTGGAGCTGGATCGAGACGGCCTGTAATCTGGGAGAAAAAGCAAGTCTGGAAGATGTGATCGGAAAGATGAAAGAGGCGTTTGGGAAGGAGGCTCTCAGGGAAGAGATTTCATGCCGCATGAATGATCTGGTCCGTCTGGAGAAGAATCCCTTTCTGCGCGCGGTGCCGCTGGAGATAAAAAATCTTTTCCTGATGGCAGGGACAACACTTGGAGGGCGAAGCGTGACAGCGGTGTATTCTAATATCGGCCGCATTCAGATGCCGCCGGAATATGAGCGGTACATTAAACGGTTCGGCTTTTTCGCAAGCACGGACAAGCTTCAGCTCTGCTCCTGTTCTTATGGGGATACTCTTGTGCTGGGATTTACATCGAAAATCATGAATTCCAATATCTGCCGCAATTTCGTCAATATACTGAAACGGCAGGGAATTACCTGCCGGGTGGAAGAAAATGATTTTCCGGGATATCGGGAGAAGCCCTCACGGGCAGCTCTTGCAGGACTGCGTATCTTTTCCTTCACCTGTACTGCAGCGGTGGTGGTCTGCTGGATGCTTAATTATCTGCTTACACCGGGAACGTGGTGGGCAGGATATGTGACGGCAGGTGTGTTCTGTACATGGCTGCTTATTATGGTAGGGTTCCGCAAGAGAAAAAATCCTCTGAAGAATGGGATGTGGCAGCTTACTATTGTGTCGGCAGGAGCTGTGTTGTGGGATATATTTACCGGCTGGCTGGGATGGTCCGCAGACTTTGTGATTCCTCTTGCCGCGCTGGTGACGCTGTTATCCATGGTGATCGTGTCTGTGGTGTGCAGGATGGAGGCTGCAGAGTATCTGTTTTATCTGGTACAGGCGGGGGCTTTTGGGCTGATCCCGATCGTCCTGCTTGCGGCAGGCGTGGTATCAGTCCCGTATCCATCCGTTATCTGTGCGGGTGTGAGCCTTTTGTTCCTGGTTGGTCTTGTAATTTTTAAGGGCAGAGAATTTGTGAGGGAAATACAGAAAAAGTTCCGGGTCTGAATAATTCGGAAACCGGATCCCCCTGATCACACAGAGCGGAGGATATCTTCCAGCACATCCTCAACGGAATCTGTTACATAATCGGCATGTTCTGCGATGCCGGGGGCTGCGTTTGACATTGCATAGCTTGTCCCTGCGGTCTCCAGCATCTCTATGTCGTTGTACTGGTCGCCGAAGGCGATGCATTCTTCGGGTTTGATGCTGAAGAGCTCCATGAGCTGCTTCAGGGCGGTCCCTTTATTGCAGTCCGGAACGATAAAGTCGATCCAGACATGTCCGGATGTAACTACTTTGATTTCAGAGGAAAACATTTCCTGCAGGTGCCGCAGATACATGTTCAGATCATGGGAAGCCATATTGGCGATCGCTATTTTCAGGACAGGTCCTTCCACGTTCCGGACATCGTCTACGATCTTTGTGGTGTTGTGCATGACATTGACAATGTGATCTACAAAATCTGCGTCATTGTCTTCGATATAACAGGCGTCCTCTTTTGATACAACGATCTCGAATCCGGGACACTTCTTGATCTCTTCCAGAATCCTGCGGACAAGGTCATCCGGGATAATGCCCCGGGAAATAACCTTTCCCTGATGGATGCATAAGGAGCCGTTTTCCGCTATATAGGAGATCTCGTCTTTGATCTCATGAAAAACACGACGTTCATTGTCATACTGGCGTCCGCTCGCGGCTGCAAAGCGGATCCCTTTCTGCGTTATCTCATGGATCAGTTTTATGGCTCTCGGCGTGAGCTCCTGGGAGCCGTTCTGGAGCAGCGTGCCGTCCAGGTCGCTTGCGATCAGTTTTATCATAGAATAAACCTCCGTTCAGTTCAGTTATCAATTGGTTGTTCTGATTAGTTTTTGTCCGTAAAACTGCCGCGCGATTTAGAAAATCCCGGGGCAGCGTCTACAGTATATTCTAAAAATTTTCCCGTGTAAATACTTGTGTAACAAAAAAGAAATACTTGTAACTGTTATGTAATAGTAATATAATGTGAATGTGTCAGAGCAAGCGGATGAACAGCACGTCTCCGGCATAAATATTAAGGAAGATCAAGAGGTAGATTGCTATGGGTAAATATTTTGGGACAGATGGTTTCCGCGGTGAAGCAAATGTCGTACTGACCGTGGAGCATGCATTCAAAGTGGGACGATATCTGGGCTGGTATTTCGG
Source organism: uncultured Ruminococcus sp. (assembly GCA_900555215.1). Classification (GTDB taxonomy): domain Bacteria; phylum Bacillota; class Clostridia; order Lachnospirales; family Lachnospiraceae; genus Mediterraneibacter; species Mediterraneibacter excrementipullorum. The sequence continues at coordinate 5,848 of USKR01000003.1, read as the reverse complement.
ACAGGATCACAAGGCAAGAGTTGTAATAGGAAAAGATACAAGAAGAAGCAGTTATATGTTTGAGTATGCGCTGGCAGCAGGACTGACAGCCTCCGGGGCAGACGCGTATCTTCTCCATGTTACTACAACACCCAGCGTTTCCTATGTTGTAAGGACAGAAGATTTTGACTGCGGGATCATGATCTCGGCAAGCCACAATCCTTTCTATGACAACGGGATCAAAGTGATCAACAGTGCGGGACATAAGATGGAAGCAGAAGTCGAGGAGAAGATTGAAGCATACATTGACGGCGAGACAGATGAACTGCCGCTTGCGACAAAAGAGAAGATTGGCCGCACGGTAGATTATGCGGCGGGCAGAAACCGCTATATCGGGCATCTGATCTCCCTGGCAACGAGATCATTTAAAGATATGAGGATCGGTCTTGACTGCGCAAACGGAAGTTCTTTTGCCATCGCAAAGAGTGTCTTTGACGCATTGGGAGCAAAGACTTATGTGATCAATAACGAGCCGGACGGTACTAATATCAATACTGACTGCGGTTCCACCCATATTCATGTGCTCCAGGAGTTTGTGAAAGAGAAAAAGCTGGATGTGGGATTTGCGTATGATGGAGATGCAGACAGGTGTATTGCGGTAGATGAAAACGGAAACGTTGTGGACGGCGACCGCATTATGTATGTGTGCGGAAAATATCTGATGGAGCAGGGACGTCTGGAGGGTAACACCATTGTCACGACAGTTATGTCAAATCTGGGACTCTACAAAGCATGCGATAAGATTGGAATGAAATATGAGCAGACGGCAGTCGGTGACAAGTATGTATATGAAAACATGCTGAAGAACGGATTCGTGCTCGGCGGCGAGCAGTCCGGACATATCATCTTCAGCAAACATGCGAGGACAGGCGACGGGATCCTGACTTCCCTGATGATCATGGAAGTAATCCTTGAGAAGAAGCAGACGCTTGGAAAGCTGGCGGACGAGGTGAAGATATTCCCTCAGCTTCTGAAAAATGTCCGCGTGAAAGATAAGAAAACTGCAAGGGAAAATCCTGCTGTGCAGGCGGCAGTCCAGAAAGTCGCAGATGAGCTCGGAAGCGACGGGCGTATCCTCGTGCGCGAGAGCGGCACAGAACCAGTGATCCGCGTCATGGTCGAGGCGGCGTCAGATGAGATCTGCGCGAAGTATGTGGACAGCGTGGTAGAAGTCATCGAGGCAGAAGGCCTGACAGAGTAAGATCTGTATTTGTGGGGGAGCCAACCGATAGCGAAACGTCCGAAAACGTTCTGGATCATATCAACGGTTTTCGGACGTGTAACCAATCGGACGGCTCCCCCACAAATACAGATTGTATATTCTATGGAGCTTCCGGCAATACTTCTGAGAAAAGAAAGCGGAAAGAAGGATTGTCATGGGTAAGAAAAAGGAAAAGCCGATCGATCTTAAAAATCTGGAGCCGGAGGAAAAGCTGAAGTATGAAGTGGCGGAAGAACTGGGACTTCTGGACAAGGTGCTGTCTCAGGGGTGGAAGTCGCTGACTTCAAAAGAGACCGGGAGAATCGGAGGTCTGGTGACAAAAAAGAGAAAACAGGCGCAGTAAAAATCTTTACAAAAATGCCAATATTTGATAAAATTGTACAACTGGGGAGACAATAGGTGATGTAGTTATGGCAGATAGCATAGAAGTCATGGGTGTGATACTGGACTGCCTTACCGCGAAAGAAGCTATGCTTCAGGCAATGCAGTTTATGGAGAATGACCTGGTTGATACAATAGAGATCCTGTCCATGAAAGACCTGATGAACGGCAGGGAGGACACAGAGTGGCAGGATCTGGTGAATGAGTGCGGGCTTGTGATGCCCGGAGAGGCAGAGATACTGAAAGCAGCCGGCGCCGGAGGCAGGAATGTGGAAAAGGAGACCGCGGACCATACTTTTTTAAAACTGTTTTTAAAATATCTTCAGAAAAATCAAAAGAAAATATTTCTGCTTGCAGATACAGACGAAGATCTCCTGCACACAACAGATTCGCTGCGAAGATACAGCAGGGGGCTCCGTCTGACAGGAAGCGGGATCATTAAACCGGATGATAACAGAGAAGAGAGCGTGATTAATGAAATCAACGGTACGGAAACAGACTGTATCCTGTCTGTTATGGGTTCTCCATACCAGGAGCAGTTTATTGGCAGAAACAGGGCTCTGCTCAACGCGAAAGTCTGGCTCGGATGCGGAGCTGTATTCAGAGAGGGCTATGGAGCGCGCAGACCGGCGGGCAGACTGAAGCATATTTTCAGGAAATTTCTGTTTTCATGGAGGGCTGGAAAAGAACAGTAGAGGGCAGATGTCGGCGTTTTGTGAAGAATGTATATGGAAGAAAATATGAATTTTTTGTAAAAACTATGAGGAAATGCATAAAAAGAATGCATTTCCTCTTTCTTTTTTTGATGTTTTGCATTAATATATTACATGAGTATGTGAACGGAAGAAGTTATTTGGGTTTAAAATTTGTGAAAAATGTACATGGTATAACTAAAGGAGCGGAGGGAAAAACATGATTTCTAATCAGATACTGCAAAATACAATAGAAGGACTAAAGGGAATCTCAAGAGTGGATTTCTGCGTTCTTGATACAGAGGGAAAAGAACTGGCGGCTACCTTTGAAAGCGGACAGGACAGAAGTGATGCGGTACTTTCTTTTGTCGAATCTCCCGCGGACAGCCAGGTGATCCAGGGATGCCAGTTTTTCAAGATTTTCGACGAGCAGAGACTGGAATATGTCCTCCTTGCAGACGGAGACAGTGAGGATGTGTATATGCTGGGCAAGATCGCGGCATTTCAGATCCAGAGCCTTCTTGTGGCATATAAGGAGAGATTTGATAAAGATAATTTCATTAAGAATCTTCTTCTCGACAACCTGCTTTTAGTAGACATTTACAACCGCGCAAAAAAATTACATATTGACACAGAAGCAAAACGTGTTATCTTTATTATTGAGACATCGCACGAAAAGGATAATGCGGCGCTGGAGAACGTGAGGAGTCTTCTTGGCGGCAGGTCTAAAGATTTCATTACTGCTGTTGATGAGAAGAATATCATTGTGGTCAAGGAGCTGACTGATAAGGAAGGCGGCAGAGAACTTGAGAAGATGGCGAAGGAAATGCTGGATACGCTTCACAGCGAGGGAGAGGAAGAGCGGATCCGCATAGCATACGGAACCATTGTCAATGATATCAAGGAAGTTTCCAAGTCTTATAAGGAAGCAAAACTTGCCCTTGATGTCGGAAAGATCTTTTTTGACGAGAAAGATATCATAGCGTTTGCTACACTAGGAATCGGCCGTCTGATCTATCAGCTTCCGCTTCCGCTGTGCAGGATGTTTATCAAAGAGATTTTCGAGGGGAAATCTCCGGACGAATTTGATGAGGAGACATTGACGACGATCAATAAATTCTTTGAGAACAGTCTCAATGTATCAGAGACGTCCAGGCAGCTTTATATCCACAGAAATACTCTTGTATACAGACTGGACAAGCTCCAGAAGAGCACCGGGCTGGATCTTCGCGTATTTGAAGATGCGATTACTTTCAAGATCGCGCTGATGGTCGTGAAATACATGAAATATATGGAGTCATTAGAGTACTAATATACGCAGGAGTATGAATAATTAGGAGGAACATATGATTGAATTAAGGAACGTGACGAAGGAGTATTCCAAAGGGAATGCTGCTCTTAACGGGGTTTCCGTTAAGATCGAACGGGGAGAGTTCGTTTTCATCGTCGGTGACAGCGGTTCAGGTAAGTCTACTTTGATCCGCCTTATAATGAAGGAGCTGAATCCGACAGAGGGAACGATCATTGTGAACGGACAGAACTTAAACCGGATGAAACATCGCCATATCGCCAAATACAGAAGGGGGCTTGGCGTTGTCTTCCAGGATTTCCGTCTTTTGAAAGACAGAAATATCTATGAGAACATTGCATTTGCGCTGCGTGTGACAGAGACGCCGACAAGAGTGATCAAGAAAAAAGTGCCGGCTGCGCTTTCTCTTGTGGGCCTGGCACAGAAATATAAGTCTTTTCCAAAAGAGCTTTCGGGAGGCGAGCAGCAGCGCGTGGCAATTGCAAGGGCTCTGGTAAATGAGCCTGCCATTTTGTTATGCGACGAGCCGACAGGTAACCTGGATCCGACGAACTCATGGGAGATCATGAGTATTCTGAAGGAGGCAAACGAGCGTGGTACGACAGTCCTTGTCGTTACGCATAACCAGGAGATCGTAAACGAGATGAACGAGCGCGTTATCACGATGAAACAGGGCGTGATCGTCAGTGATGAACAAAAAGGTGGGTATATAGATGAGGATTAGTACAGTAGGATACGTCGGAAAACAGGGCGTCAAGAATATCTGGAGGAACAAGATGTTTTCTCTCGCATCCATTGCGACGATGTCAGCTTGTATCTTCCTGTTTGGTTTATTTTTCTCGATTCTTGTAAACTTTCAATATATTATAAGAACAGCAGAAGAGGGTGTGGCGATCACTGTATTCTTTGAAGAGGACGCCACAGATGCTCAGAAAAGAGCTATTGGAGAAGAACTGGAAAGCCATGAAGGCGTGTCGGATGTAGTATACGTTTCAGCTGACGAGGCATGGGAAGAGTTCCAGAAACAGTATTTCGGGGATAATCCGGAGCTGGCGGAAGGCTTTAAGAATGATAACCCGCTGGCAAGTTCTGATAACTATGAAGTATACATGAAGACAACGGACGACAGTCAGAGTCTGCTTGCAAGAAGCCGTTCATTGTCTGCAACACAGAAAGAGCTTGTAGAATTTGCGCAGAAGCTTGACGGAGTGAGGGAGGTTAATCGTTCAGATGTGGTGGCAAATACATTGTCCAGCGTGAACACGCTTGTCGCAGTTGTGTCCATTGCTATCATCATCATTCTGTTCGGTGTGTCTATCTTCCTGATCAGCAATACAGTAACAATGGGTATTACGGTCCGAAAAGAAGAAATAGCAATCATGAAGTACATAGGTGCAAAGGATTTTGTGGTGCGCTCGCCGTTTGTGATCGAAGGTCTGATAATCGGTGTTTTCGGCGCTGCAATCCCGCTTGTGCTTCTGTATTTCCTGTATGATAAGGCAGTAGAGTATATTATGGAGAAATTCAGTATCCTCCAGAATATCATTGATTTCCTGCCGGTGGGTACAGTTTACCAGATCCTCCTTCCGATAGGCCTGGTGATGGGAATCGGAATCGGTTTCCTGGGAAGTTTCTTCACCGTGCGCAAACACCTGAAAGTATAGAATTAGGAGGAGACTCTGCTATGAAAAGACGAATGAGAAAGCTGTGGGGGCTTTTGATGGCGTTCACCCTGACAGCGGGGCTGGCATCCAATGTCAATGCCGTTACTCTCAACGATGCGCAGCAGAAGGCGGATGAGCTGGAAGACCAGAAGGACGCTGCTGAGGCAGAGAAGGCAAGCCTGGCGGAAAAACTGGATACTATCATTAAAAACATGGAGGATACCAAGACAAAGCTGGATGCGAAGAAAGCCGAGGTCGAGGAAGTCGAGAATGAACTTGCCCAGGCGAAGATTGATGCGAGCAACCAGTATGAAAGCATGAAGGTGCGCATCAAGTATATGTATGAGAGCGGCGGGAACCAGCTTTTTGAGGTTCTTATGGAAAGTGAGAATATGGGAGACTTTCTCAATAAAGCGGAGTATGTTTCCCAGATTTCCGAATATGATAGAAATGAGCTGATCCGGTACCAGGATACAGTCGAAGAGGTAGAGGAAAAAGAAGAGCAGATACAGTCTGAATATGAGGAGCTTAACACGCTTCA
>USKR01000002.1 GCA_900555215.1 uncultured Ruminococcus sp. | reverse complement strand
TCAAGGTTCCTGTCGTTCTTTTCAAGCGACAGCTTTGATATTTTATCAAATCTCATTTCGTTTGTCAAGAACTTTTTTGATTTATTTTGTTTTTCGCTGTCTCTCACGAGTCAGCTTAGATATATTACCATTTTTACCAAGTGTTTGTCAACACCTTTTTACAACTTTTTCAAGTTTAATTTCCGGCACTATATCTGGTGTTTTTACATGATATTATCCACAATTTAACTTTTTAGATACAAAAACTACCGGAAATCTCCAGTAGTTTTTGTGATAATATCAAACGGAGAAAGAGGGATTTGAACCCTCGCGCCGGTTTCCCGACCTACACCCTTAGCAGGGGCGCCTCTTCAGCCTCTTGAGTATTTCTCCTGATTCTGAACGAGACCGCAGCACTGAACTGCAGCAATTATTCAGTTTTGCACTAACAGTGCGAAGATTATTATACTAAACACACTTTCTAATGTCAACGGGATTTTCAAAAAAATCGCAAAAACAAGAACTCTGTACCGTTTTTATCATATGTTAGCATCAATCACATTCTGTATACGTTCTTCCACGAGCGCGGCAATCTCCGTTGTCTTCATATCTTTATAGTCATCATATAAAAGCGGCTCTAAAAAATGCACCTGAACTGTCACCGGCTTTATCGTATTAGTATCGAAAGGCTTAAAGGAATCAATCAGAGCAACCGGTACGATCGGGCAGCGGGCTTTTGTCGCCGCCTTAAAGCTTCCGCCTTTAAATGTACCCACACGGTTCCCATTCTTCGACCGCGTCCCCTCTGCAAAGATTAGATAATTCCTCCCTTTCTGTACTTCCTTCGTCACGCTAACAATAACCCGCATTGCCTGACGCACATCTTCCCGGTCAAGCATAAACGCTTTCATACATGCGAAAATCTGCTTCAAAAACGGTATTTTGGCAATCTCTTTTTTTGCCACAACAGAAAAGGGACGCGGACTTGCTTCTATAATAGCAAGCACATCATAGAGTCCCTGGTGATTTGGAAAAAACATAAACCCGTCTTTATCCGGTATATCCTCCGCTCCATGAACATCTATATGCACATTGCCTCCTCTGTTTGCCCGAAAATCAATCCACCGGAGGAACGCATACATATCCTCTTCTGTATATTTATCTACATGAGCCGCCCTGTAACACAGCCGGATCCATCCATATGGCACCAGATAAAGATTCCTCAGCACCATCATTAAAATACGCTTCACTATTCTTCATCCTCCGTCCGTCTGTATTCTTCTGCCGCAGTCTCATAAAGATTGCTTCCCTGGCTGTCGATTACCACGATTGCCGGGAAATCCTCAATCTCCAGCCTGCGGATCGCCTCCGTTCCCAAATCGTCATACGCGATCACTTCAGATGAAGTAATACATTTAGACAAAAGGGCGCCGGCGCCGCCCACTGCCGCGAAATATACAGCTTGATTCCGGACGACAGCATCGATCACTTCGGGACTCCGCTTTCCTTTCCCGATCATTGCCCCCATCCCCAGGTCCAGCAGCCGTGGAGTATACTTATCCATACGGCTTGCAGTTGTAGGACCGGCAGAACCGATGGGACGTCCCTCTCTCTCCGGAGACGGTCCCATATAATAGATGACCTGTCCGTTTATATCAAACGGTAATTCTCCGCCTTTTCGGATTGTTTCGTCCAATCTCTTATGTGCTGCATCTCTCGCTGTATAAACAGTACCCGTCAAATATACATAATCACCAGAACGCAATGTTTTTGCCGTCTCCTTATCCATAGGTACTCTGATATGCTTATCCATGAAAATATCCTTTCTGTCAAAAATTTCCCGAGTATTTGGGAGGCTCCCATCCTCCGGCCGCAGCCGCGCTAAATCGTACGCGTGATGTGCCGATTCACATGACAGCAAATGTTTACCGCCACCGGAAGCCCGGCAATGTGCGTAGGATACGTATTAATATTCACAGCTAAAGCTGTTGTCGTACCGCCCAAACCGCCGGGGCCGATTCCCAGCCCATTGATCTTATCCAGAAGCTCTTCTTCCATCTCTTTTACATACGGCACCGGAGAACAGCTCCCCACATCTCTCGTCAGAGCCTCTTTCGCCATGAGAGCACATTTCTCAAATGTACCGCCAATCCCCACTCCAACCACCATGGGCGGGCACGCATTCGGCCCCGCATCCTTAACAGCGGTAAGCACCGCGTTTTTCACGCCTTCGATACCTTCTGCCGGTTTGAGCATAAAAATGCGGCTCATATTCTCACTGCCAAACCCCTTTGGCGCGACAGTAACTTTTATCTGGCTTCCCGGCACAATCTTCGTATGGATGACAGCCGGCGTATTATCTTTTGTGTTTTCACGGATCAGCGGGTCTTTAACTACAGATTTTCGCAAGAAGCCTTCCACATATCCCCTCCTGACGCCTTCATTCACCGCGTCTTCCAGGCTTCCGCCTTCCAGATGGACATCCTGTCCCACCTCAATGAACACAACCGCCATCCCCGTATCCTGACAGATAGGTATCATCTCTTCAACCGCGATCTCAAGGTTTTCTTCCAGCTGACCCAGGATCCGCCTGCCCAGGGGAGATTTCTCCGAAGCCGCAGCCCGGCTCAATGCCCGCCCCATATCAGGCGCAAGGAAATGATTTGCCTCAATACACATTTCCCTGATATTTTTCGTAATCTCTTCTACTTCTACTGTCCGTATCATAATTCAATCTCAATCTTTCTGTTCGTTCTATTGTATTTATGATATTTTACCCCGGCAGCGTCCATCATTCTCTTAGACGCAACAACGCTCGGCGTATCCGCATATTTATCGCTGTCATAGATAACCTCCCGGATTCCGGCCTGGATGATCGCTTTGGCGCATTCATTGCATGGGAAAAGAGAGACATAAAGCTTAGCGCCCGCAAGGCTTCCGCCGCTGTAATTCAAAATAGCGTTAAGCTCGCTGTGAGTTGAGTAGACATATTTGGTCTCCAACGGATCCTCCCCGTCTCTTGCCCACGGAAACTCATCGTCCGAGCAGCCGATCGGAAAACCATTATATCCCATTGACAGAATTTTGTTATCCTGGCTGACAATACAGCACCCAACCTGTGTATTCGGATCCTTCGAACGCATCCCCGAAAGCATTGCCACCCCCATAAAATACTCATCCCACGTTAAATAATCCGCTCTTTTCTCTGTCATTTCCGCCATCGCTTCCATCTCCTTTGTTTATTTAGTCCCAAAGATACGGTCCCCGGCATCTCCCAGCCCGGGCACGATATAGCCGTGATCATTCAGTCTTTCATCCAGCGCTCCGATATAAATGTCCACATCCGGGTGTTCTTCCTGCATACGTTTCAATCCTTCCGGCGCAGCTATGATACACAGAAACCGGATATTTTTCACTCCTTTTTCTTTCAGCATGCGGATTGCGGCAACGCTGGATCCGCCTGTCGCCAGCATAGGATCCACCACGAATACCTCTCTCTCGCTGCAGTCTGCCGGAAGTTTGCAGTAATACTCTACCGGTTCCAGTGTTTCAGGATCGCGGTACAGACCGATATGTCCGACTTTCGCCGCAGGTATCATGGCAAGCATGCCGTCCACCATGCCGACTCCCGCGCGCAGGATCGGCACGATAGCGAGCTTCTTCCCCGCCAGCTCTTTCCCCGTCATCTCTGCGATCGGAGTCTTGATCTTCACATCTCTCAACTTCAGATCCCTCGTAGCTTCATAGCACATAAGCTGAGCGATTTCCCCGATCATCTCACGGAATTCTTTCGTGCCCACACTCTCCTGTCTGATATAGCTGATCTTATGCGCGATCAGCGGGTGATCCATAATCGTTACTTTTCCTGTCATCTTTCTTCCTCCACAAGTGAATCTAATTTTTCTGCCAGCTTCTTAATCAGCCCGCGTAAAACCTCAAAACATTCTCCGTATGCAGTCAATGGCTGTCCGTACGGATCCGGTATCTTCGTATCGTCTCCAACAAATTCATTCAAAGTATATACATTATATTCTGATCCATATTCCGCCAGGATCTTATGCTTCTGAGACTCTTCGATAGTAAGTACCAATGTATCTTCCTGCATGTTTTCCTCATCAAACTGCCGCGACACGTGATCTCCCAGTGTCATCCGGGCACTCTTCATGATTGCCTCAGCCTTTTGATTTGCCGGTTCGGGGAACAATACAACCAGACCTCTGGAATCCACCACATACTCCTGCTTCAGCTCATACTGCCTGAGGATTTCTGCCGCCATGGGAGCCCTGGCAGAATCTGTCCTGCTCACAAAGGTAACACGGCGATATTTCTGCTGCTTCACAACAGCCGCCGCGGATATCCTCAGATGTCCCGCTGCTTTTTCCAGCCGGTTCATAATTGCTTTCCCCATTCCCTGCACGGCAAAAGACTCGCTGTAAATCAACTCCACATCTTCTTCATCAAATTCCCTCAGCACGCGGTACAAGTTTCGCGCGATCGTCTTTTCATTTTCCCTCGTTCCGATATTCTTTATAACTCCATATTTATAGAAGGGAAGCGTCTCGGTCGTGGCGATCACTCCGACACGCCGCCCCTCTCTGTGAGCCGCATAAACAAGCTGTCTTATCGCCAGTATCTCTTCCCGGAGATCGCCTTCCACAATAAGCAATTTCGCTTTCGGCGCATAATGGCGGTATTTCATACCCGGAGCTTTCGGCGGTTTTTTGCTCTCATTGCCCAGCAGAGTCTCATCCACGCTGATTTCTCCGATCAGCTCCTCGAACATCTCAGCAGTTATCGCCCCCGGTCGCAGGATCATAGGCGGAGTAACCGTCATATCAAGGATCGTGGACTCCAGTCCGATGTCCACCGGGCCGCCGTCGAGGATCATGTCGATCTTCCCGTCCAGATCCTCTGCCACATGCTCCGCCGTCGTCGGACTGGGACGCCCGGAGGTATTTGCACTTGGAGCCGATACGAACCCTCCTGCTGCCCGGATCAGCTCCTGAGCCACCGGGTCCGAGGGCATCCTTACCGCCACCGTGTCAAGCCCTCCCGTCGTTCCGTAAGGGACGGACGCGCTCTTCTCGAAGATCATCGTAAGGGGCCCCGGCCAGAAATGGGCCGCAAGAATATCTGTCTCCGCCGGAATATTTACCGCAATCTTCTTTAAATCTTCATACTCTGCGATATGCACGATCAGAGGATTATCTGATGGCCGGCCCTTTGCCGCATAAGTTTTCAACGCCGCCTCCTCTTTGAGGGCATCCGCACCCAGGCCATAGACAGTCTCTGTAGGAAAGGCGACAAGCCCTCCCCCTTTGAGGATATCTCCCGCTTCCTGTATGATCGTTTGATCTATTTGGTTTTTATCTATTTTTTTTATCTTTGTCTCCATAAATTTTATTATATCATTATTCCCATTAAAAAAAAACTCTTTTATACGCCCTTCACCTATCTCTAAGTCCATACTGCGCCTTATATCCCCGCTTTACTCATCCATCTCCAAATACCGCAGGATCCCCTTAACAACCGCCTCCGCCAGCCCCTGCTGATATTCCCCGTCCGCCAGCTTATCCGCCTCTTCATAATTACTTAAAAATCCGCATTCAGCAATCACCACCGGTACTTCTGTCTTTTTCAGTATATAATAAGTATTGTTTCCTTTTGCCTGCTTTGTATTTTGCGGGTCTATCTCTTGCAGTTCCTCCTGGATCAGCTCCGCCGCGCGCTTACTCTGCTCGGAATCGGTATAATAGAATACCTGGGCTCCGCTCACCGACTCTTCATGATAGCTGTTCTGATGAATACTGACAACAAGATCCGGCTTTTCTTTATTCATAAGATCTGTACGGGCTTTCAGATCCTCCACTTGATTTTCCGCGAGACGCTCATCCTCAGTTCTTGTCATTTTTACCTTGACGCCCTGTTCTTTTAATAATTTTTGAATTTTTATAGAAATATTTAAGTTTATTTCTTTTTCCTCTTTTCCGTTAACACCGACTTTTCCTGCATCCCGGCCGCCGTGCCCCGGATCTATTATGATCAAATAGTTTTCTCCGCCCGCCGCTTCGCCCGAAGTTTCCCGCGCGTCAGCAAACCCTTTTCTCAATAATCCAGCCCCCGCCTGGCACAGAAAGATCAAGCCGACAAGCAATGCTAACGCCCCTATTGCACCGATTTTTTTAAGCATAAAAACATCCCCCTTTCACATATATCAATGTATATGCAAAAAGAGGATGTCTCTTTCTATGCTATATGCGTTTCGACAAGCTTCTGCCGCTGTTTTCCGCTTAGTTCACATACTGAAGGATCAGATCCCACACACTGGAATTCTCCATGCCCAGGCTCCACTCCGCCACTCCGGCAAGATCATTTGCTTTGATGACCTTCAGCTTCTCCTCCAGAGACTGTTCATCTTCCAGCCATATCTTATAGACGCCGCCGTCAGCCTCCCACTGTGCATAATTCTGTTTTGCCGTGTCATCCCATTCAGCCTGCACCCCGGCTCCTGCCACGACCGATGCCGCGTCATCCATACCATATGCATAACTCGTAACTTTATTCGGATACGATGCCGCTTCTGTTCCCGCTTCCGCCGCCAGCTCGTCCTCTGTCTTCGGTGTTTCAAACCATAAGCGGGTAAAGAACGGAACGCCCGCCACCAGCTTCTCAGCCGGTACCGATTTCAACGCTTCCGTAATCCCATCTTCAAGATAACCGATAGACGCCACAGAGCCGGCCTCATACGAGCCGTCAGTATGCTCGTCATATCCCATAATTATCACATAGTCTGCAACAGCGCCCTGTTCTTCTATATCGTAATGTTCATTGTATGGCTGGGGCACATAGTTATCCACCGAAAATACCAGCCCGTTCTGTCTGCATTTGACAGACAGCTCACGCACAAACTGGACATAATGCTCGCCGCATTCCGTAGAAATAAGTTCAAAATCCAGATTAATTCCGTCCACTCCGGACTGGAGCGCCTCAGCGATCACCTGGTTAATGACCTTTGTCCTTTTCGATGTATAGCTCAGCACTTCATAAGTTTCATCATACGAATTAATGCCTCCGTGGAAATCCCTCAAAACTGCCCATACCTCAAGATTAGACTGATGCGCGTAATTTACATAATCCGGATCTGCGAGGGAAGCTACATTCCCTTCAGTATCACTTAAACTGAACCATGTCGGCGCTATAGTCGTAAGCCCCTTCGTTCCTGCAATCGTCTCCAATATATAGCTGTTAGCGTCTGCATTGGATACATTATGCCATGCCATATTGATAGTATAATCTTTGGTAATATTTGTATAAACAGGCTCTTCAAACTCTCTGGATGTAGTTTCTGCCACAATATCCCCGAGATCCCCCGTGCGGACATATCCGACAAATCCATCCTCCGTCCCGACCTTCATCCAGTCGTCTTCATCTTCCAGCACAGTCACTTTATCAGATTTTTTCACATCAGTCAGGATCGGACTCTTTACACCGCCCTGATACCTCACCTGCGTGTCGCGCTTAATACTGGCGGTCTGAGTCTCTCCCCACTCACATGTGATGACAGCCCTTTTTACAGGATCATCATAAACCGCATATTCCATATTTGTGTACGCCTGGATAAACGGAAGCGCAATATACGCTATCCTGCCTTCTGTTTTCAGGATCACATACTCTTCGCTCTTCTGTTCCGTTATATCCGTGTATTCTTTGCTTCCCACTTCTACCGATACGCTGCCTCCCGGCAAGGTATACAGCAGGACATTCTCATTCGGATCCCAATAAAACCGCTTATTGATTCTGTCACGGACAACAGAGTATTCAATATAATACTGTCCGTCGATCACCTTTCCCGGCGATGGCTCTTCAGAAGCCCCATCCTCCGTTGCCGGCGTATCTCTTCTGATCACTTGATTGTTTATTATCACAGCAACATCGTCTTCCGCATCCAGCTCATAATATTGGTTCAGATCAGCTCTCTCATTTGATGGGCCGTATTTTTTCCAGAATACGAAACCTCCTGCCGCCGCTATGATCAGCACAATAAAGATCAGCCAGCGTATGACCGCATTGCGGCGTCTCCTCCTGGCTCTGCTGCTCCGCCTGACAGGGCGTCTGCCCGAGCCTCGACTGCTGCTTTCCGGTCTCCGGGCATTTCTTCCAGGGCGCCTTCCCCGCGTACTGCCTGCGCCGGTCCGCCCCGGAACTGCGCTCCTTCTTCCTCTTTCGTCCATGCCGCACCTCCTATCAGGAATCATTATAACATATTTTCATTATACGTCATTAATAATTTACCTGTTTCAGGAGATTTTAAACACTGCTTGAATCCACGTATATAACAGCCCGTCCGGCATCAAGGGGTATTTTCTGCCCGGCTGTGCTCATTAATATCTGTAAACCTGAGCGCTTCGATACATCCGTCCCGTCCAATATCATAATCGCGCATATATGTCCCTTCCTCTTTTGTCATATGGGCAGTCACGATTTGGAGGGCGCTGGCATGATATCCGTCAATCGAGATGTCAATTCCTCTCTTCTCATACCCCTCCAATTCCGCAAACATATCCATATAAACCGTTTCATCCATTTTCATTCGGCGTATACTCCTTTCCTCTGCGGATCTTGATAAATAGTGTATATACCCCGCCCGCATCACCACAAAGAGGCTTTCGTGACATACTCCCGGTCGGCGGCGGGACAAAAGACAGTCTGATCCGCAGCGGCTTCTTGTTTCCTCTGCTCCTCTCCTTTCACGCTGTATTTACTTATCAGGGGTACCATCTTTTGTAAGTGCCATTATATGGCTGCCATTTCGCGTTTTCAATGTGTTTTTTGTTCATAACACGTGTGGATTTGTTGATAACTCTGCCCCTGCGCAATTTTATCTTTACATCTTTTTGGTTTTTGTTTATACTAATGATGAGAATATGTATCCAAATTTATTTTGCGTGCATATTATCATATATAGTATAAGGATGTGATTGTATGAAGATTGAGAAACTCAATGAAAATCAGATTCGTTGTACGCTGACACATGCTGATCTTGCAGCCCGCCATCTGAAGTTGAGCGAGCTGGCATATGGAACTGAGAAAGCAAAATCTTTATTTCGCGATATGATGCAGCAGGCATCCTTTGATTTTGGATTTGAAGCGGAGAATATCCCCCTGATGATAGAGGCAATCCCTTCTTCTGCAGATTCGATCGTCCTGATCATTACAAAAGTCGAGGATCCGGAAGAACTGGATACACGATTTTCAAAATTTACCCCGTCCGGAGACGCAGAACCTCTAAATCTGGAGACTCTGGAGAAACTTCAGGGCGCGGATGAATTCCTCAACCTACTGAACAAGGTAAAGGAAGCGGCTGCAGGGACACGTATCTCCGAGCCGGCAGCAGCTCCTCCTGCATTTACAGTACGCCTCTTTTCTTTTGAGACTCTTGACAGCGTGATCCGGGCTTCCCGCCTGCTCGCTCCGGTATACAGAGGCGCCAATACATTATACAAGGATGAAAGCACCGGAATGTATATACTGGCTCTGGCGCCATCGGATCATTCCGCTAATGAATTTAACAAGATATGCAACATGCTTTCCGAATACAGTTCACCCGAAAAGGCAGAACCTTCTATCCTTGCTTTTTTGGAAGAGCATTGCGACATCATCGTATCAGCAGACGCCGTACAAAAATTATCCGCTTTATAAAAACGGATATAAGAATCCCCCGGACAGCCTGATTTTATAATCAGACCGCCGGGAGATTCTTTTTTAATACCCTGCATTAATTCTTCCAGATATTACTTACCTGCGGCCGTCATAGCCGCATTGATTTTTTCAACAAGAAGCGTACTGTCAATTCCATGCACCATCGCCGCCTCCTCAAGCGTCTCCATCTGAGAAGCCGGGCATCCAAGGCAGTGCATTCCGATCTCCATCAAAATCGGTGCAGACTCCGGAAAGATATTGAGAAGTTCTCCGATTTTTGTATCTTTAGAAATCTGAGCCATTTCTATTTCCTCCTTTATAAATAAATGATAATTTTCAGTGGTTATTATTATAAGCCCTGCCAATTAAATTATCAACAATGTTTTTTCTTTTATACAGAGGATCCCAACGCATTCTTTTCTGAATTTTCAGAATTGTTCTCTCGTATTTTTTCGTTTTTTTGAATACTCAAAAGTCAATAATGAATCCGATTTTTTTCGACAATTTTACATTTTCATAACAACTCACCAAAACGTCCGTTCTTTTTTTCTCCCTGAGTAATTCACCAAAAACACATGTTTTTGTGTGGATAATGTGGATAACTTTGCAAAAATCCTTACTTTTTCCACGTTTTTCGTGGTTTGTGATGTGGATAAGTTGAAAACTCCATTTCATTTAATTTCGACGCTTTTTTACAAATAAAAACATTTTTGTGCACTTTGCTTATTTGTACGCTCTTTATGTCGAAAAAAGGAGCTGTACTCTTCATCTGAAGTACAGCCCCTCTTTTCCATTTAATTCCTGTTTCTTACAAAACACGTCTTACAGCAATGATATTTGTATATGTGGCGCTGCATATCCCGATACCATCTGCTTCATTCATAGCATTGACGATCGTGCCGTCTCCCATATACAGTCCTACATGCCCGTCATAAAGGATCAGGTCTCCGGGAAGCGCCTCCTCATAGCTGACTGCATATCCCGAGTTTACCATCTCATAGGTAGTCCTCGGCAGGCTCACGCCGAAATGCGCATAAACCGACTGGACGAAGCCGGAACAATCAGCACCGTCAGTTAAACTTGTCCCGCCCCATACGTACGGATTCCCGATAAACTGACATGCATAGTCAACAACCGCCTGCCCCGTAATACTGCCACCCGGAACAGTGCTCCCTGCGGCGCCTGTTTCTGCCGTCTGGACCCCTTCCGCTCTGCGGGCTTCCTCTGCCAGTCTCGCCTCTTCCTCCTCTTTCGTCTCCCCATAGGAGTAAGAAGTCTCCTCTGTCACATAGTTTCCTGACACCCAGCCGTCTATCTCCCCGACTTTGACCGGATACCAGCCGTCCACCGGCTCTCCGTTTACTTCGTATGTCTCTCCCAGTCTGACCTGCGTCAAGATATCCGCTCCTGTCCCCTGTCCGTCTCTGACGTTCAGGGCATACGCCGTAACCGTGACCGTATGGTCCTCAAACTCTTTCGCCCTCTGTGAAGCCTCCTCGCCGGTGATCAGAGAATCAGACGGTACATATCCCTCTACAGACCCTGATCTTATCTTCGTCCAGCCGTCCAGATATTCCAGCACCTGGGCCGCCGAATCCTGATAAAGCTTCCCGACCCAGTCGCTGTTTTCATACGGGGCACTTCTGATATAGGTATAATCTCCAGTATCAGAAAATGCCATATTCAAATACTCTCCCTCTTCTGTTGGCACCAGATAGAGATTGATATTCTCCTTCACCTCTGTTTCATAACACTTTTCCAGTACCGATTCGATCCCAGATGCCTGCACAAAAGGCTGTTCCCCGGTCTTCCCGGCAGCCGATACATCAAGCACCCTCCCCGGGATCAGGATCATCCCTGCCACAGCAGAAAGGATCACCTTTTGCTTAATGTGTGTCTTATCCATATAAAACCTCCTTCATTTCATGTCTTTATCTTTTGTAGGAAGTTCTAAATGTTACACATTTGTTAAATTTGTTACAGTAACATTATATCAGCAGAGTCATACCTTGTCAACCGATTTTCCAAGCTTTTCTCTTACATCGGTCGACATATAAAGTGTATTAATACCGCAGTGTTCTTTCGTTTCACACATATTTGTTAATTATTTTGTAATATATTAGCGAAAATATACATTGTATCTTCCTATTAATAATACTGCAGCGCTGTAAGCCGATATAAATTTATATATCTTTTTTCAAATAAGTATTGACAAAATCAAAATAGTATATTATATTCTAATTACAGTAATCGTTATCGTTATTATTTTGATATCGGTTCTCATTTAGAAATGAAAGGGGGATTCCCATTGGCAGCTTTGAAATACAGTAGGCAACGAGAATCCATCAAACATTACCTTATGACAACCAAAGAGCATCCTACCGCTGACACGGTTTATATGCATGTGAAGAAAGATTTCCCCAATATCAGTCTGGGTACTGTATACCGAAATCTGAATCTTCTCACAGACATCGGAGAAGCGATTAAGATCTCCACACCAAATGGCGGAGACAGGTTTGACGGAAGGCTCGAACCGCACAATCACTTTTTGTGCACGAAGTGCGGACGGTTACTGGATCTGGATCTGGACATGCACAGTATTGAAGAGGTCAACCGCCTCGCAGCGGAAAACTTTGACGGTATCATTACCTCCAGTTCCACGTTGTTTTACGGAGAATGCAGTGACTGCATTAAAAAGTCATAAAAATATATTTTTTAAAGAAAAGGAGACAAAGATCATGAAAAAATGGGTATGTACAGTATGTGGTTATGTTTACGAAGGAGAAGCTGCTCCGGCTGAATGTCCGGTATGCCATGCTCCGGCTGAGAAATTCCAGGAGCAGTCCGGCGAGATGACATGGGCTGCTGAGCACGTTGTAGGTGTTGCACAGGGCGTAAGCGAGGACATCCTTGCTGATCTGAGAGCAAACTTCGAGGGTGAGTGCTCTGAAGTAGGTATGTATCTTGCTATGGCAAGAGTTGCACATAGAGAAGGCTATCCGGAGATCGGTCTGTACTGGGAGAAAGCTGCTTACGAAGAGGCAGAGCATGCCGCTAAATTTGCAGAGCTTCTCGGCGAAGTCGTTACAGACAGCACAAAGAAGAACCTTGAGATGCGTGTGGAAGCTGAGAACGGTGCTACAGCCGGTAAGTTTGACCTTGCAAAACGTGCAAAAGCTGCAAATCTTGACGCAATTCATGACACAGTTCATGAGATGGCAAGAGATGAGGCTCGCCACGGCAAAGCATTCGCAGGACTTCTGAAGAGGTACTTCGGCTAATCACTGCATACTTAAACATTTGAAATACTGATACAAAAAGGCTGTTCCTGATAATTTCATAATTGTGTGGGAACAGCCTTTTTCACACTTTTCAGGCATTTGTAATGAATTCAAAAAACAGGAGGATCCTACTATGTCAAAATACGAGGGAACAAAAACAGAAAAAAACCTGATGGAAGCATTCGCAGGTGAATCACAGGCGCGCAACAAATATACCTATTACGCTTCCGCCGCAAGAAAGGCCGGATTCGTACAGATGGCGAACATCTTTGAGGAAACCGCAAACCAGGAAAAAGAGCACGCCAAAATGTGGTTTAAAGAATTCCACGGCATTGGGAATGTAGAAGAAAATCTGGCCGATGCGGCTGCCGGCGAGAACTATGAGTGGACAGACATGTATAAGAGGATGGCTGAGGAAGCCGAGACAGAAGGATTCCCGGAACTTGCCGCAAAATTCCGCGGTGTAGCTCAGGTAGAAGCAGCGCATGAGAAACGCTATCAGAGACTTCTCGACCACTACCGCCAGGGAAAAACATTCAAAGACGAAGCTCCTCTCGGCTGGAAATGTAATAACTGCGGATATATCTATGAGGGAGCGGAAGCTCCGGAAATCTGCCCTGTATGCGCGCACCCGAAGGCTTATTTCGAAAGAAAAGCTGAAAATTACTAAAGATCATACTCTCCTGTATAGATTATACTGTACGGCAAATAATAAAACCGGGGAATATGCGGAATGCTTCTGTCAACCGTATATTCCCCGTTTTTTTATTTCTGAGTCATTGGAAGCATAGCAGCACCAACGATTCCAGGTTCTTCCAGTTCTGCTTCCTTAAACACAACTGACTGCATCCCTTCGTGGATCATAGACCTGTAATATTTTTCCATTTTTTCAAAAAAGACATCTTTGCCTTTCATCACGCCTCCGCCTACGACAAACACATGCGGATCTATGATATGTCCGATCGCGCTGAACATCACAGCCAGGTCATATGACATATCATCCACGATTTTCAACGCTTTCTCATCCCCATGTCTCGCCAGTTCAAACACATCTCCCGCATTCGATATCCTGTCTCCGAATACTTCACGCCCCTTGCGTGTGATAGCTGTGCCACTCGCCTCATTCTCTGCTGCTCCCACATTCAAAATATTATACTTTTCACGATTCCTGTCAATACATATATTTCCGATCTCCCCTGCATGTCCGTTCTGACCGCTTATCACCTTTTTGTCGATAACCAGCGCGCCCCCTACCCCGGTAGAAATCGTCACATAATAGACAATAGGATAGCCTTTCCCGCCGCCAAGCACCGCTTCCCCGAGCGCTGCCACCTTCACGTCATTGTCCATATACGCCGGCTTCTTAAAATGCTTCTGTATGTAATCAGCAATAGGATAGCCGATGAGTTTCGGCAGGTTTGTGGATACAATGATCTTTCCGTGCACTGTATCAATGGGTCCCGGTATCCCCATACCGATCCCTTCACACTCCTCATATCCTTCAAGGCTTTCGATAAGGGAAGTCATCGTCTCCATCACAGCCTCAGCCCCGCGCTCCGGATGGCTCTCACACTTTTTCATGCTCAGTATCCCGCCATCTTCACATACAACTGCCGCGCGTATATTTGTACCGCCGAGATCAACCCCAATAAATTTTCTCATGATCCTTACTCCTTTTTATTTTCATTATACATAACGTTGTCCTCTGACCGCAACATAAAATCAAGGGTATTTATTCGTTCCATTACAATATTCTGCCATTGCGTATCATCTCTTCTTTTTTTCTCCTGGGCATCTGCTTGATCGTCCATTCGCGGCTCATAGCCTCCTCCTTTGTATAAAACTCCTCAAAGTATACGAGCTCGACCGGTCTTCGCGATCTGGTATACTTGGCCCCTCTTCCTTCATTATGATCTTTGATGCGCTTTTTGAGGTCGTTTGTCCAGCCGGTGTAAAGAGTCCCGTCACTGCATCTGGCAATATATGTATAATTCATCTTCCATTACCTCTCAGTCCGTAACACAGTAACCTGCATCATATATATGCCGGTCTGTAATTAATTTTCTCCTGCCTGTTATTGTACCCTATTTCGTATAATTTAGGAATCCGTTGCGTATGATAAATCTGATCAAAAACAGACGGTCCCAGGCAAAACATTGCCTGATCCGTCTGCTTTTCTCCAAAGAATAACACTATTCCATAAAATTCATAGGATCTACCGGCTCCCCATCCTTAAGGATTTCAAAATACAGATTCGGTCCTTCTACACTATAGTATTTGGTCGGTTCACTAAGGTTTCCGATCATTTCCCCTGCATTAACATAATCTCCTGTTGAGAGCGGCACATCTGTAAGCTGACCGTATACGGCAGTGTAACCATTCCCCATATCCAGAGTGACTGTTGTCCCTGTCTGGGCTGTCTCCTCGATATTTGTCACGATCCCCGCGGCGGAAGCAGTAATTGTCTCGCCCACTTCACCTCCGATGATCATTGCCGGATTGTATTTATACTGTTCCAGTGTCTGGAAAAACACAGTCTGATCCATACTGTAACCCATGATCACTGCTCCGCTGGCAGGCCATGTAAGGACACTGTCCTCAGAGAACCATACACCTGATGTATCTGTATCCGTTGTTTCCGCTCCACCGGCATTCCCTTCCTCGGCGCCTGTACTGTCCAGCAATCCGTCCTGTTCATCCGCTGTATCAGATCCCATGCCGTCCCCGTCCTGCGCACCTTCTTCTGCTTCGGGCAGCATGATATCATCTGCTGTTGTCTCTTCTGTCTTATCTTCTGTAAGCTGTTCTGCCTGTTCTTCGGCTTTCGCCATCTGTTCGTCAATGTCCTTCTGATAGTTATTGAAAGTATATACCCCTACCAGTGCAATGACCGCCACAAAACAGATCACGACTCCGACCGCAGCGCCCCTTCCTTTTAAGAAGGATGGTCTTTCATTCTTATTCATTGTCATCACCTCTGGCTATATTTTTGCCAGAAAATGACCATATTATTCTGTACATTCAAAAAGATCTCTTACGGATCAGCACTTTTCTTATCCACCAGATCCGTCAGAACAGCTCTGTCTCCTGGATATCTTTTTTAAGCTCAGTGCCTTCAAAGAAAAAGGAAAGAATTTCCTCATATGTCATTCCTTCTTCATCCATCTTTTCCGCTGTCCAGAGGCTTATTCCCAGCCCGTGTCCGTTCCCGGTGGTTGTGATCTTCATCTCACCGCCGGCATCTGCTTCTTCCTGCGTTTCACTGAAAGAAAAAGCGCTGGATGGGAGCCCCAGAGCATCCCTGAACTGATCACCTGTACAGAGCGTATCCCCGATCCTGAGCTGGCTGACATATCCTGCCGAATCATATGACTTGATCTCAAAATCTGCAAACGTATATCCCTTCTCTGCCTGTTCTCCGTCAGCAGCAGCAACGAGGAAATCGCGGCACGCCGCCTGTATCTCCTCATACGAGAATGTAAATACCTGGATCTCATTATCAGCCTCCTTATCGTCAGGACATTCCCTGACCGCCACATAAGGGAACTCCTCCGTTCCCATAACTTCCGCCGCACTCCTGGTCATTCCGCTGCTGGACTGATGGAATGGCGTCCAGGCATATCCATCCCCATACATAAGCACCGTGTCATCTGTCTGTTCCACGGCTCGTATGTATTTATTGTAATAATCCAAAGCTTTTTCCTGTCCCCACTGCTTTTTCATCTCCTCAAGCGTCATGCGCTCCAGGGTAAGTATTTTATCCCCGGAGCTTTCCAACTCCCGGTATATCTGCGTCCTGATAACTACCGCCTGTGCTTTCATCGCCTCCTCACCGAAATCTTCCGGCACTTCTTTTGCCAGAATCCCTGCGAGGCAGTCTGTCCATCCTATCTCTGCAATACCGTCTGCTTCCTCTGTGTCCGGAACTTTTACCTTTACATAGAATACGCTGCCCTCTCCCGCCGCGGCGTCCGCCCCGTTCACAAAAACAGATATGATATATGGAAGCAGGATAATGATCACGAGGAATGCAGCCGCAGATTTCATTTTCTGCTCAATAGTATATCGATCCATAAAAAACAGCCCTCCATACTTTATTGTATGAAGAGCTGTCCTTTGTCATTCTATTTATGGATCTCGTCCGTACTCTGATCTCCGGTTGATGAAGGTTCTGAGAGCGGCATCTCCTCTTTCTCCGGTACCGGTTTCTCAGAGGAGACCGGCTCCGCCGGCTGCCCCGGCGTTACAGGTGTCCCCATTCCTCCCGGAGTGATCGGAGTGATCGGGACCGGAGGAGGTGTGATCTTCGGTTCCATTCCCGGATTGAATTCTCTGTTCCGCATCACGAAGAAACAGAAAGCCTGATAAAGCGGCACTGCTATCGCCAATACCGCATGCACGGTCGCCATGTTCTCTGAAGTAAATCTCTCCAGTATTTGCTTATTGATCAATACAGTAAGCACCATCTGGGCAGCGCCGAGCGCGATGACTGCAACGATCAGCAGCATATAGAGCAGGATGCTGAGCACCGCCGCGATTCCCAGGCCTCCAATGCCTGCTATCTGAGCGGCTGCTCCAAAGCCTGCGACAAACATAATGATAACTATGAATATTCCGGCCAGAACACTGGATATGATCGGAATGACCAGATTCCAGATCCCCGGATTCTTAACCACCTTATTTTTCAGCCTGATCTCTCCGGCAAGCTCGCCCTGAAAATAATCTCTTGCATAGGGAATGAACGCCAGCCACGGATATTCTTTCCCCATCCGTTTTCCGATGGTATACAGCCCGATCGAATGGAAAATATAGCTTACCAGCGCAAAGATCAGCACCAGCGTGAGAATGATCAGGTACACTGACATGATCACGCCAAACACACCGTCCATGCCGCTGCCGGCCGGATAATCATATTCATACGTATATCGATAGCCATGATCCATTTATAACCGCCTCCTGTTTAGTCGTCCTGTCCGGACGGAACCTCGATCTTCTCAAGATGCCAGATATCCCGGACATATTCTTCGATAGTTCTGTCTGATGAGAATTTTCCGCTGCATGCTGTCTGCATCATCGCCATGCGTGACCACCTCTGCTGGTCGCGGTATGCCTCTTCTACTCTTTTCTGCGCGTCCGCATAAGAACGGAAATCCTTCAGGATAAAATACATATCCGCCCTGTCCGTGCACTGTGTATTAAGCAGGGAGTTGTACAGGTTCTTATACATATTGTGGTCGCCGTGAGAATATGTGCCGTCCATGAGCTGGTCAACCACGCACTTCAGTTCCCAATCATTAAAGTAAATGTCCTGCGGATTGTAGCCGCCGTTATTCTCGTAATTGATAACCTCCTCAGAGCTCAGTCCGAAGATAAACGCATTCTCCTCTCCTACCTCCTGGACGATCTCCACATTCGCGCCGTCCATGGTGCCGAGCGTCGGAGCGCCGTTGAGCATGAATTTCATATTTCCTGTACCTGACGCCTCTTTGGAAGCTGTAGATATCTGCTCGCTGACATCTGCCGCCGCAAAAATGATCTCTGCGTTGGATACACGGTAATCCTCAATAAATACGACTTTCAGCTTTCCATTGATGCTGCGGTCGTTGTTTACCACATCTGCAACCGAGTTGATCAGCTTGATCGTCTCCTTTGCCCTCAGGTAACCCGCCGCTGCCTTCGCGCCAAAGATAAATGTCCTCGGATAGAAGGAGATTTCCGGATGCTCCTTGATCTGATTATACAGATACATAATGTGCAGGATGTTCAGGAACTGACGCTTATATTCGTGGAGACGTTTTACCTGAACGTCAAAGATAGATCTCGGATCCACGTCAATACCGTTGTGCTCCTTGATATATTTTGCCAGCCGCACCTTGTTCTGATACTTGATCTGCATGAACTCGCGCCTTGCATTTTCATCGTTTACATATGGCTTTAAGTTTGCGATCTTAGACAGGTCTGTGATCCATCCGTCTCCGATCTTGTCTGTGATCCAGTCAGACAGGAGCGGGTTGCCGTGTGCAAGGAATCTTCTCTGTGTGATACCGTTTGTCTTGTTGTTGAATTTCTCCGGCATCATCTGATAGAAATCTCTGAGCTCCTGTTTCTCAAGTATCTCCGTGTGGAGTTTAGCCACGCCGTTGACAGAGAATCCTGCGACGATCGCCATATTGGCCATGCGTACCTGTCCGTCCATGAGGATCGCCATCTTTTTCACTTTGTTCTCATCACCCGGATACATCTCGCGGACTCTGATGAGGAACCGGCGGTCAATCTCCTGCACGATCTGGTAGATACGCGGGAGCAGTTTGGAGAACAGATCGATCGGCCATTTCTCAAGCGCCTCTGCCATGATCGTATGGTTCGTATACGCGCAGGTCTTGGTCGTCACATCCCATGCCTCTTCCCAGTTCAGCCCTTCCTGATCGATGAGCAGGCGCATCAGCTCGGGAACCGCCACTGTCGGGTGAGTATCATTCATCTGGATGACCACCTTCTCGTGGAGCCTGCGGATATCACTGTGTTTTTTCTTATACTTGGCGATCAGCGCCTGAAGACTTGCAGAAATGAAGAAATACTGCTGTTTCAGGCGGAGCTCTTTTCCTGAATAGTGGTTATCATTGGGGTAGAGAACATCAACGATCAGCTTCGCCAGGTTTTCCTGCTCTACTGCTTTGTGATAGTTTCCTCTGTCAAATTCATCCAGCTTGAAGTCTGTGATCGCTTTTGCATCCCAAACGCGCAGTGTATTCACCACATGGTTGCCGTATCCGACGATCGGCATATCATACGGGATCGCGAGAACAGACTCGTAATTCTCCTGAATAAAGATATCCTTCCCGGTAGAGGAATCTTTCTCAAAACGGATATTGCCGCCAAAGCGTACTTCCTTTGCGTATTCTTCTCTGCGCAGTTCGAACGGATTGCCTTCTTTCAGCCAGTCATCCGGCACTTCCTTCTGGTAACCGTTTTCGATCTTCTGCTTGAACATACCATAACGGTATCGGATACCGCACCCGTATGCCGGATAATTCAGTGTGGCAAGTGAATCAAGGAAACATGCCGCCAGCCTTCCGAGGCCTCCGTTTCCAAGAGCCGCATCCGGCTCCTGATCCTCGACCACATCCAGATCGATCCCCATCTCGTCAAGCGCTTCTCTGACTTCCTTATATGCTTTCATATTGATGAGGTTATTTCCCAGCGCGCGTCCCATGAGGAATTCCATGGACATGTAGTACACAGTCTTGGCATCCGCCTCATCGTAAGCCTTCTGGGTTGCAAACCAGTCATCAAAGATAACATCCTTCACCGCATAGGACACTGCCTGGAACAGCTGCTGCGGAGTCGCCTCTTCGATCGTTTTTCTGTACAGTGTTTTAATATTCTCTTTTACTGTCTCTTTAAATGTTTCTTTCTCAAATCTTTTGCTGAACATTGCCTTATTTTCCTTCCTTTTCAACGCCCATTGTAACCGCTTCACCATTGATCTTCCACTCCTTCACGAAGCCTGAAGGCTCTGCTTTTACAACCTGGTCAGCTAATACTTCCCCGCTGATCTGTCCTGCGTATTTCTCGAAGACTGCCTCTGCCTTCTCTGTTCCTTCATATGTCACCCGGATGCGGTCCATGACCTCAAAGTCCGCTTCCTTTCTCATTGTCTGGATCTTACTGATGATCTCGCGGACAAATCCTTCTTCAAGGAGCTCAGGAGTAAGATTTGTATCCAGCACAACTGTAACGCCGTTGTCATTCTCAGATACATATCCTTCGGTCTGGGCGGTATCGATAAGAAGATCTTCCTTAAAGAGCGTGATCTCCTGTCCATTCACATCCAGCTTCAGCGCTCCTGTCTCATTGACTTCGTCCATAGCCGCATTTCCATCCACAGAGTCAAGGGCAGCCTTTATGCCACCTAACATTTTACCATATTTCGGTCCGACTGTCTTTAACTGCGGTTTAAATGTATATGAAGTAAAGTCTCTTACATCGTCTGTAAATTTAACATTCTTCACATTCAGTTCATCTGCGACGATCTCCTGATAGAATTCCGGAAGGTCGAACGCCGCCTTCACAAACATCTGGCCGATTGGCTGGCGGTTCTTAATATTCGACGCATTCCTGCATGCGCGCCCCATAACGACCAGCTTCAGGACGTGATCCATGTTCTCTTCCAGCTCCTTATCGATCTGGTCCTCATGTACTTCCGGGAACAGGCACAGGTGGATACTCTCCGGCGCGTCCTTGTCGATGCTGCGCACAAGATTCTGATAGATCTCTTCTGTCATGAAGGGGATCATCGGAGCAGCCGCCTTGGATACGGTTACAAGCGCAGTATACAGCGTCATGTATGCATTGATCTTATCCTGCTCCATGCCCTTTGCCCAGAAACGCTCGC
>USKR01000001.1 GCA_900555215.1 uncultured Ruminococcus sp. | reverse complement strand
CCCGCCCAGCGTCAGATCAGCGTACACCCGGGTCCCCGGCATCGCGTATTTCGCGGCGTTGCCGAATATGTTTTCCAGCACCCGCCACATGCGCCGTCCGTCTACATGGATGACCGCCGGCTCTTCCGGCATATTCAGCACAACCGTCAGATTTCTGGCGGCAAACTTCTCCGCCAGCTCTCCCTCTGTCTGCTGGACCAGCTCCCTTAAATCTACATCCATAAATTCCAGGGTAATATTACCGCTGCTCACTTTAGACGCTTCCACCACATCCTCGGTCAGTGTTTTCAGGCGCTGTGCCTTTGCCTCAAGGATATCCAGGTAGCCCCGGATTTTTTCATCCTCAATGTTGGACCGTTTCAGGATATCTACATAGTTTATGATAGAGGTAAGCGGCGTCTTGATATCATGGGACACATTGGTGATCAGGTCTGTCTTCAGCCTTTCATTTCTCATAGCTTCATCCACCGCCTTGTTCAGCCCGCTTCCGATATCATTGACCTTTTCTGCCAGCTCCTTATCCGCGCCCCTCAGCCCGTCAGCCTCGATCCGGTGCTCCAGGTTTCCACCCGCTATCTCTTCGATCCCTTTTTTTATCTTACTTTTCGCCATCGCGCTGCTAAGGACAAACCATACAGCCGCAATATCCGCAAGCAGCGCAAGAAGCACAGCCGGACCGGACCGCACAAGGATCGCCATCCACTGTACAAACAGGAAAGCCAGGGATATGATTCCCGCCCTCATCGTCACTGTGCGCGCCTCCATCACCCTGCCGGTAAATCTGATCACAGCATAGAGCAGGCTTCCTCTCCAGAGGTTTTTTGCCTTAATCCTCCTGACCAGGCTTGTAAATCCCCAGAAGAAGCACAGGAAGGTAAATACTCCGTACAGGAATACAGCGGTCACATCAGACATTCCCAGCGCCTGGGTAAACATTGCCGAATAAAGCTGGGGCACCCCGCCCAGGGATTCTGTATAATAGTTCACAGCCTCATTTAATTCATTCCAGCTTCCTGTCACATACCCGCCGCCTATGGCGATCCATGTCGCGGCTCCCCAAACGGCGATAACAACTCCCGCCGCCAGTTCTGTTTTCCACCGGTCGAACGCAGCGAGATGCACCTCCTCGTCTTCCGGTTTTTTTCCTGACACGACAGCAAGCCACACAGCAGAAACAAGGAAGAGAACCGCTCCGGCTATAAGCGCGGTCATGGAATAACGGAGGAACGGGACATTTCGGTCATAGCTTTCCTTTCCTTCGTAAAACTGATCCTGGATCGGGTAGGAAGTATCCACTGAAGCCGCAAATATAACGCCGGACTCCCTGCTCGTCCGCTGGCTTTTTACCACTTCCCATTCTCCTGACGCGGATACATTCATGTTTGTCTCAAAATCTTTCAGCTTCGGATATACAAACATGTATTTCACATGATCCCCGGATTTCATAGCCTCCAGGTTTTTCTCAGCATCTTCATAGTTTTTGTATTCGCTTTTATTTGTCTCTACTCGTTTGGTATCCGTATTAATGTACAGATAAGTAAGATTTGTGTTCCCCTCTTCCAGATAATCCCATCCGGACTGATATAAATCATACTCTCCGTATATCGTGCCCAGGGTCATCTCCAGCGCTTCATACACGGCGGACAGCCTTCCGTTAAGATTTTCCGTGCTGTTGACTATCTGAAGCAGGTTTTCCGCTCCCAGAGGCGCAAACTGTTCGCGCAGGCTCTGTCCGAAATTCCAGCAGTCTGTATACATCAGGCTGCCGTCGCTTCCGTAAATCTTGATACCGCCGGAAACTCCGGACGAAACATATGTGCCGTTCTCCAGCCCCTGGAGATAGAGTTCCTGGCTCGTGTAACCGTCATCGAATTCCATGGTCATCTCGCCGGATCTGAAAAGCGAGAGGAATTCATCCAGATAATAATAATAGTATCCCCCGTCCGGTCTCCTGCACACGACCACTTCATTCTCCGCGTAATCATCACTGCTGTCAGAGGAAAAATCTTCTCCCCATTCCACCAGGTCCCCCAATGTATATGCGACTCCCGAAGAATATTCGCCGTCTGCCCTGCCATCCCGATAATATTCCATCACATCCACCGGTTTCTCCGGATTGTATGCGCCGTCCATCTCAAAGAGATCTTCCAGCCGGAACATCTGGAATACCTGGGACATCGAATCACTGACCGCCGCCTTAAAATCTACCGAATCTTCATAAGGCTGGTTCACCATGGTCATGATCTCTGCCGGGTTTACGGTTCCCGCAAACGTAGTCCCCACGGCAAAAGAAGTCAGGAACGCCGCCCCGCTCAGGATTCCCGCTATTAAAACGGCTGCCTTAACGACAGCCTTTCTATACCATTTTCCCATAAATCTCCCTTCTGTATTTCCCCCGCTTTACATCTTCTCGATCTTGTACCCTACTCCCCAGACCACTTTCAGGTATCTGGGATCTTTCGGATTGATCTCGATCTTCTCTCTGATATGGCGTATATGGACAGCGACCGTATTATCGGCCCCGATCGCCTCCTCATTCCAGATCGATTCATAAATCTGGCCGATAGAGAATACCCGCCCCTGATTCTTCATCAGCAGAAGGAGGATATTATACTCAATAGGCGTCAGTTTCACCGGTTCCCCGTCCACTGTCACTTCTTTCAGGTCGTCATTGATCCTGAGACCTCCCACTTCGTAGATCTCGTCCTTTTCTTCTTTTACCGAACCTCCCAGCTGGTTATATCTGCGGAGCTGGGATTTCACTCTCGCCACAAGCTCCAGGGGATTAAACGGCTTCGTGACATAATCGTCCGCCCCCACATTCAGCCCGAGTATCTTGTCCGCATCCTCGGATTTTGCCGAGAGGATGATGATCGGGATGCTGTTTTTCTCCCTGATCTTCAATGTGGCGCGTATTCCGTCCATACGCGGCATCATCACGTCCAGGATCAGGAGGTTGACTTCTTCCCTCTCCAGGATATCAAGCGCTTCCATCCCGTCGTAGGCTTTCAGGATACGATAGCCCTCCTGGGCCAGATATATTTCGATCGCTTCCACGATTTCTTTGTCGTCATCACATACTAAAATATTGTACATTGTCATCACCTCCCTTACAGTATACATGATAGGAAAGATTTTTTAAAAGGAGAAAGGGAAATTCTTATGATTTTCTTAATAAACACGAGAGCTGTCCCCGCAGCTTTATCGAGGCCTTTGTCCGTCAGAAGGAAGACTGGGTCATAAGACAGCTCGCGCGTTTCGAAAAACAGAGAAAAGAACATCCTCCCGCGGAGCAGCCGCCATTGTCTGACAAAGACCGCGCCAGATATATTTCCATCGCAAGAGACATCTTCACACACAAGGCTGCCTATTACGCCCGGATCATGGGCGTATCCTACGGGCGGATCACGATCCGTGAGCAGAAAACGCGGTGGGGGAGCTGCAGCAGCAAAGGCAATCTGAACTTTAACTGGCGGCTGATCCTGGCGCCGGAGGAAGTCCTGGATTATGTTGTGGTCCATGAGCTGGCCCACCGCAGAGAGATGAACCACTCTAAAGCTTTCTACGCTGTGGTGGAGTCTGTCCTCCCCGATTACCGGCAGGCGCGCAGGTGGCTGCGTGATCACGGCAGCTCTCTGTTTACAGCGCTCCCATCTCTTTGAGCGTCTGATACACATAGGAGACCGGCAGTCCGACTACGTTATAGTAATCTCCGTCAATGCGGTCGATATATTTCGCAAAGGCGCCCTGTATCCCGTATCCGCCCGCCTTATCCGCAGGTTCTCCTGTCGCGATATACCCGCGGATCTCATCATCCGTCATATCGTGAACATACACTTCTGTCCTCACCGCATGACAGCGCGTGATCTGCCCCTGCTCCCCGCCGCAGCACAGCACCGCCACCCCGGTATACACCTCGTGCGCCCTGCCCCGGAGCGATCTGAGCATCCGGAAGGCATCATCCTCATCCGCCGGTTTTCCCAGTATCTTCCGGTCCAGCACGACAACCGTATCCGCGCCGATGATCACGGATTCCGCCTCTTTTCCTCCTGCTTTCTCCCTATCTGCCCTGATCTCTTCCGCAATATTTTCCGCTTTCATCAGCGCCAGCTCTTTTACGATCTCTTCCGGCATTTCACTGTGATATACCTCCTCTTTATCGCTGACCCTGACCGTAAATTCAATGCCGATCTGACTTAAAAGTTCCCGTCTGCGCGGCGAGGCAGACCCGAGGATTATTTTTTTATCCATATCTGTAAATTCTCCTTTTCTCTTTTTTATATGTTCTCCTTTTCCCGGTTTCTGTGCTATACTCGTCCCGTACACAAAAGAACTGGAAAGGAATCGGTTATGCTGAAGATCATTATTTCACCCGCAAAAAAAATGAACATTACAGAGGACGCCCCCCGCGGGCTGACTGCCCCGGCATTTCTGGACCGGGCGCTGGAACTGCACTCCATATTGAAAGGAAAGGATCTGGCGGAACTGAAATACCTATGGAAATGCAGCGACCGGCTCGCTGAACAGAACTGGGAAAGGCTCCGCTCCTATTCCCCGGAGTTTGCGCTCACCCCCGCGCTGCTCTCTTACGAGGGCATCCAGTACCAGCACATGGCTCCCGGAGTCTTCTCGGACTCTCAGTGGGATTATGCGGTGTCACATCTGCGCATCCTCTCCGGCTTCTACGGCATCCTGTCCCCCACGGATAAAGTGATCCCGTACCGCCTGGAAATGCAGGCAAAACTCAGGACAGACAAGGGAAACGACCTGTACGGATGGTGGGGAGACTCTCTGTACAGAGAGCTCCTGCTCGAAGGCACGACCGAACTTGTAAATCTTGCTTCCGCAGAGTACAGCAAAGCCGTCCTCCCCTGGCTGGAACAGCATTCATCCGGGGAGACATCCTTTCCGGGCAGCGCCCCCTCCTGTGTCACCTGCATCTTCGGAGAAATGTCAGACGGCAAGGTAAAAGTTAAGGGGACACAGGCTAAAATCGCGCGTGGCGAAATGGTCCGCTGGATGGCGGAAAACCAGATCGGCAGCACGGAGGATATCCGGGATTTCGACAGCCTGGGCTGGCAGT
The DNA here is from genome assembly GCA_900555215.1 of uncultured Ruminococcus sp. GTDB lineage: Bacteria > Bacillota > Clostridia > Lachnospirales > Lachnospiraceae > Mediterraneibacter > Mediterraneibacter excrementipullorum. The sequence continues at coordinate 18,588 of USKR01000001.1, read as the reverse complement.
TCCACAGAGATCTGTCCACTGACCGGGAATACGTGTTTGTCCGATAAAACGGTCCGCTTCAAGGCTGGTCACATCTCCCGCCACGCTTTCCCGATCAGTTCCGGTTCCTTCACAAGACGATATGCCCCTCTGTACATGCATTCCGCGGCATAAAGCATTCCCTTCTGCCCGATGCCCATCCCGGCCTGGGCTGTCGCTGCCCAGTGATGGAGAGGCGTACCCTTGCACATACATGCGGCGCTGAGCATGACAGTGGGCACGGTGTGGCTTACGTCCGACACATCCGTACCGATCGCCAGGGGCACCGGTTCACTCTCAAGCGGCTCCAGCCCGGTGAACAGCTCTTCAGGAGCTTTTCCCCCTAATCCCGCATTCTCCGCTATCTTTTCCGCAAATTTAATTTCTTCTTCTGTATATTCCGGTACAGGGACTTTCTGCATCTCCTCATAAAATACCTCAGCCAGCGTGCGGTTTGGCTTCATTTCTTTGTTGCATGTCACGCGCTCGATCTCCACCCTTGTCCCTGTCATAAGGGCAGCTCCTCTCGCACAGTTGTCGACCCTCTCTGATGCATCCAGCGTCCGCTCCCACTTACCGGAGCGGATAAAGTAATTTGTCGCGGCATAAGGCGGCACCACATTTGCAGGTCCGTCTGTATTTATATAAGTATAATGCATCCTCACATCGTCCGCCACATGCTCCCTGAGGTAATTGACGCCCACATTCATCAGTTCCGCGGCATCCAGGGCGCTGCGTCCCATCTCAGGATGCTTTGACGCGTGCGCTGCCTTTCCGAAAAACTTATAGTTTTTAATATCCTGAGCCTGCCAGATATCGTAGCTCACTCTGTTCCTGTCAAAAGGATGCCATGTCACGGCGGCGGACAGGTCGTCAAAAACCCCCTGCTCATTCATGCGGATCTTTCCGACCACTATTTCCTCCGCAGGGCATCCGTACACGCGCACCGTTCCCTCCATGCCTTCCTCTGCCATCCTGTCCTTCAGCGCGCACGCAGCTCCCGCACAGGCGCTGCCCAGAAGATTGTGCCCGCATCCATGTCCCGGACCGCCGCTGCCTTTCTGCTCCGGAACACACTCCTGTGCCAGACCGGGAAGAGCGTCGTATTCCGCAAGGAATCCGATGACAGGTCTGCCGCTGCCCCACTCGGCGGTAAATGCTGTTTCGAAACCGCCGGTCCCCCAGCACACCTCAAAGCCTTCGCTTTCCAGAAATCCCGCCAGTCTGCGGGAAGAATATGTTTCCTGCATTGACAGCTCCGGATGACAGAAGATATCTTCTGCCGCCTCCTTCATTTTTGTTATGATCTCATCTCTCATGATTTTCTCTCCGTCCTCTTCCGCGGCGCCGCCCCGGGCAGCCTCCGCCTGCATTTGCCTTCAAGCCGCGCAGTATATCCCGGCGCGGTATCAAATCCATTATAACATCTGCCGCCGCCATGTCCACACCTGCGTTCCGCTTGTGCGGCACACACTCGGTCATGTGTGGTTTTATGTGGTTTTGTGTTTTATTGCTTGTGGTTTTTTGCCATATTCTTTGATTCTTATATTGCTATTCTCCTGTGATTATAGTATAATTACTTTTAGAAATGTCTGCCCGTACATATCTGGCAGCAGACGAACGAAATCATACCAATATATAGTTTTCCGCAGGGAGAGTAAAACACTATGAAACGTTCAAAAAGAATTGAAACACTGGATGCCCGCCCGGTCAATCTGGACGGCTACATCAATGAATGGCCGGAGATGGGATTTGCGGCAATGAGCAGCCCATATGATCCGGAGCCTTCCGTCAGAGTAGAGGACGGCAGGATCGTGGAACTGGACGGAAAGTACCGTGAGGATTTTGACTTTATCGATCAGTTCATCGCTGATTATGCGATCAATATCGAAAGAACGGAGAAATCCATGTCCGTATCATCACTGGATATCGCCAGGATGATCGTAGACATCAACGTCTCCAGAAAGGAAATCCTGGAGCTGATCTCCGGTATCACACCGGCGAAGATGACAGAAGTCATGAACCATCTGAATGTGGTGGAGCTCATGATGGGCATGCAGAAGATCCGTGCGAGAAGGACGCCTGGAAACCAGGCACATATAACAAATTTAAAGGACGACCCGGTACAGATCGCGGCAGACGCCGCTGAAGGAGCCCTCAGAGGTTTTGCCGAGGAAGAGACGACCATGGGCGTGGCACGTTATGCCCCGCTGAGCGCGATGGCTCTTCTGATCGGATCTCAGGTCGGACGCCCGGGAGTGCTCACACAGTGTTCCGCAGAGGAAGCGACCGAGCTGGAACTCGGTATCCGCGGTCTTACTACATATGCAGAGACGCTTTCCGTATACGGCACTGAAAAGGTATTTATCGACGGCGATGACACTCCGTATTCAAAAGCTTTCCTGAATTCCGCATATGCGTCCAGAGGGTTAAAGGTCCGCTTTACCTCCGGTTCCGGTTCGGAGGTGCTTATGGGAAGCAGTGAGAAAAAGTCCATGCTCTATCTGGAATGCCGATGCCTCTTCGTTACAAAAGGCGCCGGAAGCCAGGGGATCCAGAACGGTTCCGTGAGCTGTATAGGAGTGACCGGTTCTGTTCCGGCAGGCATCCGGGAAGTGCTGGCTGAAAACCTTGTGGCAGCGCTCCTCGGTCTGGAGTGCGCGTCTTCTAACGACCAGAGCTTTTCAAATTCGGACATGAGACGCACAGCAAGGACAATGCTTGAGTTCCTTCCGGGAACGGACTTTATTTTCTCCGGCTATGCGGCAGAACCTAATTATGACAATATGTTTGCCGGATCGAATTTCGATGCGGAAGACTTTGACGATTATAATGTACTCCAGAGAGATATGCAGGTGGACGGCGGTCTGAAACCTGTCACTGAAGAAGAGGTTATCCATGTAAGGAACAAGGCTGCCCGCGCCGTGCAGGCAGTATTCCGTAATCTGGGTCTTTCCCCCGTTTCGGACGAGCAGGTTGAAGCCGTGACTTACGCGCACGGGAGCAAGGACACTCTGCCCCGCGATGTAACTGCCGACCTCGCCGCTGCCGAAGACGTATTAAAGCGCGGCATTACCGGAATCGATGTTGTAAAAGCGCTGGCAGAGACCGGGTTTGAAGACGTGGCTGCAAGCGTTCTGAATATGCTGAAACAGCGTGTTGCAGGAGATTATATGCAGACAGCCGCAATCCTTGACCGTGATTTCCACGTACTCTCAGGAGTGAATACACCGAACGACTATATGGGACCGGGGACCGGCTACCGTGTTGACGGAGAGCGCTGGGAAGAGATCAAGCAGATCCCGCACATCATCAATCCAAAGGATATATAAGAAAGGAGGAGGATACTTATGCAGATCAATGAAGAATTAGTCAAACAGATCACCAATGCAGTATTAAGCCAGATGTCTCATGCAGGCAGCTCCTCCGTTTCAGGAGGAGCCCTCCCGTCATCTTCTTCAGCAGTTCCTTCTATGGCAGGAAGGGACCGCATCAACGAAGAAAAATCAGATTATTCAGGTTACCCCCGCGCTCAGAAGGGGACAGACCCAAAGGAGGTCGTGATCGGCGTGGGCGCCGCGTTCCAGAGAGAGATCAAGAGAACGATCTGTGACATTCCGCTGGACGAAGTACTCAGGAATGTCAAGGCGGGAATCGAAGAAGAAGGTATGATCCCCAGAGTAGTGAAGATCCTGGACACTTCTGATGTATGTTTCATGGCGCTGGAAGCGGCAAAACTTTCCGGTTCCGGCATCGGCGTGGGGATCCAGTCCAAGGGGACCACAGTCATCCATCAGAAGGATCTCTATCCTCTGTCCAATCTTGAGCTGTTCCCGCAGGCGCCGCTCATGACTCTGGAGACTTACCGCCAGATCGGACAGAACGCCGCGAAATATGTAAAAGGCGAGCAGGTCGTCCCGATCCCGTGTACGAATGACCCGATGTGCCGTCCTAAATATCAGGTGAAGGCAGCACTTATGCATATTGCGGAAACCGAACAGCTCGACCCGGAAGTCGGCGCTGTTGAATGGGAGGGAAGATAAATGAGATATCCTTTAGCAGAGCACGAAAAAGACTCGATCGCATCAAAGACCGGAAAGAAATTTACAGATATCACGCTGGATGAAGTTATGAAGGACCATATCGCCCCTGATGACATCAAGATCTCGCAGGAGATCTTAAAGGCACAGGGACAGGTTGCCCTCGAGGCAGACAACCAGCCTATGGAAAAGAATTTTGAGCGGGCTGCCGAACTGGTAGACGTGCCGGACGATGTGATACTGAAAATGTATGACAAGCTCCGCCCCAACCGCTCCACCAAACTGGAACTGGTGATGATGGCCCAGGAGCTTCTTGAGAAATATAATGCAAAGAACTGCGCCCGTCTCGTAATGGAGGCGGCAGAAGTGTATGAAAAGAGAGGAATCTTACTTTGAGTTATATCGCAGGAGTTGATATAGGAAATTCCACAACTGAAGTCTGTGTCGGGGAAGTCACCGGAAACGGGAATCTTACTTTTCTGACCAGTGCGTCCTGCCCTACTACAGGCACAAAAGGCACGATCGAAAATGTCTATTCTGTAAAAAATGCCCTGAAACTGGCAATGAGCCGGATCGGGCGCGAAACCTCCGACATTGATCTTGTCCGTCTGAATGAAGCGGCTCCCGTCATCGGCGATACCGCGATGGAGACACTGACTGAGACTGTGATCACAGACTCGTCTATGATCGGACACAATCCCTCCACCCCGGCGGGCGCGGGACAGGCTGTGGGCGAAATCCTGCTGGTCGAAAACATTTCCCGGGGTATCCCGGGAACCCCGTATATCCTCGCCGCATCCGCAGAACACAGCTATGAGGAGATCGCGGCAGTGGTCAACCAATGCGGTCTCGATATCGAAGGTATTATCCTTCAGGCTGATGAGGCTGTACTTGTGGAAAACCGGATCCATAAAAAGGTTCCGATCATTGATGAGGTAAGGCGGATCGACCGGCTCCCGGACGGAGTCCCCGCCGCTATCGAAGTGGCGCTTCCAGGGCAGACAGTACGCATGCTTTCCAATCCTTACGGGATTGCTACGCTGCTGGGGCTGAATGCTGAGGAGACCCGCACTGTAACCCCCATCGCCAAAAGCCTGATCGGTAAACGCAGCGCCGTTGTGCTCAAGACTCCCGGCGGAAACATCCATGAAAACATCCTGCCCGCAGGGGAGATTTATTTTCACGGCGACCGTAATATCACGATCAATCTGGACGAGGGCGCTGACAAGATCATGGAAGCCGCCGCAGACGCAGGCGATATTCGTGATATCAGCGGTCAGCCGGACACAAACGTGGGGAACATGCTCTCCCGTATCCGCACGGGAATGAGCGAACTTGACAAAAGTACAGAGGCGGACATCCGCATTACAGATATCCTTGCCGTGGACACGCTTGCACCGGTGCTTATCTCCGGCGCTCTCGCAGGGGAGACCTGCCTCGAGAAGGCTGTGGGGATCGCGGCAATGGTTAAGACACAGAAGCTCCCGATGCAGGAGATCGCCGACCGCCTGAAATCGGAGCTTGATACTGAGGTAAAGGTCGCCGGAGTTGAAGCTGTCATGGCAAGCCTCGGCGCGCTCACGACTCCGGGCACAAAACTCCCCCTCGCCATTCTGGATATGGGGGGCGGATCAACGGACGCCGCAATCATATCCGATGACGGACATGTGACAATGACGCATCAGGCAGGGGCCGGGGAACTGGTATCTATGCTGATCCAGACAGAGCTGGGCTTAAGCGACCGGCATATTGCAGAACAGATAAAAAAATACCCGCTGGCAAAGGTGGAGAGCCTCTTCCACATGAGGATGGAAAACGGACAGATGACATTTGTAGACGATTCCATTGACCCGAGATTTTTCGGAAGAGTCGTACTTCTCACAGAAAGCGGACTGATCCGCATCGAGGAGGAAATCCCGATGGAAAAGATCGTCCAGGTGCGCAGGGATGCAAAGCGCAAGGTTTTCGTGACCAATGCGTTCCGCGCCCTCAGAAAAGTCGCCCCGGAGCATAACCTCAGAAACATTTCCACAGTCGTGCTTGTCGGAGGTTCAGCGGAGGATTTTGAAATTCCCGAAATGCTCATGGAGGCATTCGCCGAGTACCGCATCGTATGCGGCCGCGGCAATATCCGCGGCAGTGAAGGTCCGCGGAATGCTGTGGCGACCGGACTTGTACTCTCTTATGTAGGAGAACAGCAATGATCATTAAGAGACCATCTATTTTTATCTACACTCACGAGGCAGATCCCGCTGTTTTAAAAGAAGTCTGCGCGGGGATCGAAGAGGAAGGCGTGTTTTATGACACGACAGAATTTCCTGATGAGTGCATGGAGAAACTGGCATATAAAGCGGCCCGGGATTCCATGCTGGGATCCGGGATCGGGATCTTCGGCACGGCAGTATGCCTGAAAATGCGCGGTCTTGAAAAGGGGCGCAATATCGAGAGCTATCTTAAGCCCACCCGGATCCAATGCAGAAATATCGGCTCAAACAGCGCGCGCGCCATCAAGAAACTGCCTTTTAAGGAGGACTACAGAATATGAGTATCTATACGAAAACCGGGGACAGAGGGACCACGTCTCTCATGAATGGGATCAGCGTTTCCAAGTCAGACGACCGCATCGAGCTGCTTGGTACAATTGATGAGCTGAACAGCCATATCGGTCTAGCAAAGGTACTGGCTGATACCGCTCTGAAAGACCAGCTCTCCCATATACAGAAAAATCTTATGAAGATCATGGCCGGCGTAGCTGACCCCCGCTGTATGGATTACCGTTTCTCCGCAGATGAAACTTCTGCACTGGAGCAGGAGATCGACCGGCTCGAAAATTCCTTCCCCCGCGCCAAGGAGTTCGTCCTTTACGGCGGGTGCGAACAGTCTGCAAGGCTGGACGTGGCAAGAGCTGTGACCAGACGCGCCGAGCGCCGCTTCCGCAAGGTGGAGCAGAATTACGGCGCTGACGCCAAAGCGGTCCAATATGTAAACCGCCTGTCTGATTATCTGTACATGTGCGCCAGATATGCCGATTACAGAGCAGAACACGAGAAAGCAGATAAGATACAGGATCAGGTTGTTCGGAATATTATGAAGAATATTTGAAAAGGATGTGTTGATATGCCATCACCACTGCAGAACAAAGAGTATACCATTGATGATATCTACGCCCTGCCGGACGGACAGCGGGCAGAGCTGATCGACGGCCAGATGTACATGATGGCGCCGCCCTCGCGGAGACATCAGCAGATACTTCTGTCTCTCGGCCGCAAGATTGCTGACTATATTGACAGAAAAGGCGGCTCCTGCGAGGTAGATATCGCTCCATTTGCCGTATTTCTGAATGCAGATGACAGGAATTATGTCGAGCCGGATATCAGTGTCATATGCGATTCCGCCAAGCTCACAGACAAGGGCTGTGCAGGCGCCCCGGACTGGATCATTGAAATCGTCTCACCGGGCAGCCGGCGGATGGACTACTACACGAAGCTGTTCAAATACCGCACTGCCGGCGTCCGGGAGTACTGGATCGTTGATCCGGAGAAAAGCCGGGTCACGGTTTATTCGTTCGAATCCGATGACACTGCAGAATATACGTTCTCAGAGGCTGTCAAAACCGGGATCTATGACGATCTGCAGATCGACTTCAGCTCAATAAACATCTAAAACAAAAAAGACTGCCGCCCCGGTGGTGTGGATTGACCATCACACTGCCGGGGCGGCTTTTGCTCCTTTTTATTTAACGCTCTCCGATTTAATACTCACCGACCACTGTTGTCTTGATCAGATTCGTATTTCCCGGTCTGCCGAGCGGAACGCCTGCCGTGAGTACGACCACATCCCCCTCCTCAACATATCCTTCACGCTCTGCCGCCTCTGTCGCGTGCAGGAAAAGGATTTCCATGCTGTACTCTTCCCGGATATGGACCGGTGACACGCCCCAGGACATATTGAGCTGACGGCATGTGCACTCATCCGGCGAACAGCCCACGATCTGGCATCCCGGCCTGTACTTTGAGATCATCCTAGCCGTGTGCCCGGACTTGCTGACAGTGATGATCGCCTTTGCGTCCAGATCAATGGCAGTCATACATGTTGCATGGGAAATCGCGGTGGTCATATCCGGCTTTTCCTCTTTCTGCCGCACGCTGAAAAGCTGGCTGTACGGGATGTCACTCTCGGTACGCACTGCGATCTTTACCATTGTACGAAGGGCTTCCACAGGATATTTCCCTGCCGCCGTCTCCCCGGACAGCATGATCGCGCTCGTTCCCTGGTAGATAGCATTTGCCACGTCTGTCGTCTCGGCACGAGTCGGTCTCGGATTCTTCATCATGGAATCCAGCATCTGCGTAGCTGTGATAACCTGCTTCCCTGCATTGTAAACCTTTGTAATGATTTTCTTCTGGATGACAGGCACTTCCTCCAGCGGGATCTCCACTCCCATATCCCCCCGGGCAACCATGATCCCGTCTGCCGCCTCGATAATACTGTCAATATTGTTGACTCCCTGCTGGTTTTCTATTTTTGCAATAATATTGATCTGTTCGCCGCCATTCTCCCGAAGCAGCTTACGGATTTCCTCCACGTCATCTGCCGTCCTCGTAAATGACGCTGCTATAAAATCAAAGCCTTCCCGGATGCCGAAAAGGATATCCTCCCTGTCTTTTTCACTGATGAAAGGCATACTGACATCATTTCCCGGAAGATTGATCCCTTTTCTGTTGGAAACCGTACCGCCGTTCTTCACGATACAGTTTACATCCTTTCCTTCTATACTCACGACCTCAAGACCGATAAGGCCGTCATCTATGAGAACGCTGTCGCCGGGTTTTACATCCTTATATAAATCTTCGTAAGTGACAGATACTCTTTCCTGCGTCCCTTCGATATCATCAGGAGTCAGGGTAAACACCTGCCCCTCTTCCAGCTCGATCTTCCCTTCTGCAAATGTTTTGATACGGATCTCAGGTCCTTTTGTATCCAGAAGCGCCGCAACATATTTTCCCTGACGCTTCCTGATCTCCTTCAACTTATCAAGACGCTCTTTCTGCTCCGGGTGTGTGCCGTGCGAAAAATTGAAACGCGCAACATCCATCCCTTCCCTGACCAAAGTCTCCATCACGTCACCCTGATCAGTGGACGGTCCGAGCGTACATATAATCTTTGTCTTCCGCATGTTTCTTTCCTCCTGTAAGCGCTTTACTACTTTCTTATTTATTGTATCACACGAATGGTCTTCCTGCATTGAGAATCCCGTTTCTTTTCATATTTTTTACATTGTAAAACTATTTACAAATTTTGTCGGCGGTATCGATCTTACTGCTTATTTTTTGTATGCTTGCACTCTTAAAACGCTCCGCCCTTCCACAAAAGCATCGGTTCTTCAAGTATCTCTCGCGTCTGCACGCGCCCTGCGGCATCCTTCTTCTCATCGCAGGCTTATTTCACGGTATCCTGGCCGGAAGCACCACTGATATAAATACCGCCGCCATGATAACAGGAAAACTTACATGGTTCCTGATCCTGGCGCTTATAATACTCTCTCTTCCGAAAAAGAAGACCGGACATATCCTGTGGCGGAAGCTGCATATTAGTCTTGCGGTTTCTGTCTCCATCCTTACAATGATCCACATAGGATTTGCAGCTGGTCTCTAAACCTATTTCATCCCGCTTTAGTCTAAGGTTTTTATGTGGTTTTCCTGTATATACTCTTCTTATATGCACAGTAAAAGATCCCGATCACCAGCCCGAGCAGCGCCGGGCATATCCACCCAAATCCGTTTTCCGCAAAAGGCAGAAAATCCCTTACCGCTTCTGCCGTTTTTCCCAGGCGGAGCGCAGATAATACCTGACCGGGCAGTGCATTGATAAAATCAACCGCTGCTGCCGCCGCGGTAAACCCTGTCACCCATCTGTATACTCTGCCGTCATTCCCAAAAAGACGTCCGAACAGAGTGAGCAGGATCAGAGTGATCGCCAGCGGATACAGAAACAGGAGCACAGGCTTGGACCAGGATACGATCGCGTCAAGCCCCAGGTTTGCAATGAGGAAAGACAGTGTACTGAACAGGACTGCCCATATCCGATAAGACGGACCTTTCGGAAATATTTTCTGGAACGTCTCTCCGCAGCTTGTGATCAGTCCTACCGCCGTCTTCAGACACGCCAATGTAACGGTAGCCGCAAGGATGACAGCTCCTGCCGGTCCAAAATAGTGTCCTGCGATCAGGGCAAGCGCCTCGCCGCCGTTAGAGGAGGGCGGAAACACTCCCCGGCTCTGGGCTCCCACCACAGTGACCAGCACATAGATGACAGCCATCAGTACCGAGCTCAGAATCCCGGAACGCACCGTATTTTTCGCTACGTCTCCCGGGTTTTCTACTCCCAGGTCTCTGATCACATTTACCACGATAATCCCAAAAGCAAGCCCTGCCAGCGCATCCATTGTATTATAGCCTTCGAGAAATCCCTGATAGAATGCCCCCGCAGCATAAGCACCCTCCGGTGCCGCCCCGGAAATACTCCCCATCGGGGAAAGCAGTGCCCGGATAACCAAAAGCCCCAGAAAGAGCAGAAAAAGCGGATTTAATACTTTACCGATCCACGTCAATATCTCTCCCGGACGCAGCGAAAAGAACAGCACTGCGGCAAAAAACAGAAGCGAGAATACTGCCAGCACAGCTGTCTGCATACTATCCGGGATGATCCGTTCCACGCCCACCGTATACGCGACTGTAGCACATCGGGGTATGGCAAAAAAGGGCCCTATCGTAAGATAGAGAATACAGGTAAAAAACTTCCCATACCTTCTACCCACGCGGCTGCTCAACCCCATCAGCCCGTCCTCCCGGCTGATCCCCAGCGCCGCAACACCCAGAAGGGGCAGCCCCACTCCGGTAATGAGAAAACCAGCCGCCGCCTGCCATATATTGCTCCCCGACAGCTGCCCCATAGAAACGGGGAAAATAAGGTTCCCGGCTCCGAAAAACATGCCAAAAAGCATGCTCGCCACAAAAACCGTTTCTTTTCCGTTCAATGATCTTTTCATAAGTTCCTCCGGTCTTTATATTTCTGTAAATCCCTCATTACATACTATAATAATATCCCGACCGGGTCAAACGTTATGTGAAAGATCCTGCGGCATCCTGAATACATACTATTGTGTCAGAATCTTTAATCTGCCGTCTGTTTTTTTACCTCAAATTTCAGCGGATGCCCCTCTGCCCAGCACGGGTCAGCATCCGCCAAAACGTCAAAATTTCAGGCATGCCTTAAACTGATCGCAGTCGATCTTAATATCAAACTCCCCGCCCAGAGCCTTCGCATATGTGCTCACGATTGCCAGTCCCAGACCGTTCCCGTCTCCGGACCTCGCCTTATCTCCCCTCGCGAAACGCTCCACAATATCTTCCTTGGTAAAATCCATGGGATATCCGGAAGTATTCGTAATTTCCAGACAGATCCTCCCATTCTTCTCCAATGCATTTGATCCGCCGGTTCCCGCCGGTCCCGCAGAAACATCTGCGTACTCCTTTTTCCCTCTGTCTATATAAGTCTTCACAAATACTCTGGTTCCCTTAGCAGAATACTTCAGGGCATTTTCAACCAGATTCTGGCAGATACGGTAAAAATATCCGTTATCTGTACACAGCTCCGTGCTTTCTTCTGCGAGCTGCGTCACAAATTCCAGCCCGCTCTCTTTGATCCGGTCATCCATATCGGCAAAGATCTGCTCGATCAGGCGGTTCACTTCAAATTTCTCCGGATGCAGTTCTATATTCCCGCTGCTGGCTTTTGCAAGATTAAAAAGGCTGTTGATCATTTCTTTCAGTTTCTCAGCGCGTTCGGAGATCACATCCACATAATCTCTGATCACATCGCTCAAGTCTTCCTTTTTGATAAGTTCAATATATCCGACCATAGAAGTCAGCGGTGTTTTAAGATCATGGGATACATTTGTGATCAGGTCCACCCGGAGCTGGTCGCTTCGCGATACTTGTTCCAGACTCTTTCTCTCGATCTCCAGCGCCTCCTCCAGGCGCTTCTGTCCCTGTTTTGTCACTTCCTCGATCTTCTTCTGTATGTCAAGATCCTGCTGCTCATAAAGCAGATCCAGCTCCTTCCTTCTGAACCTCAGGAACACCGCGTACAGAAGGATAAACTGCACAAACACAGTAAAGATCATCACATAGCCTGCAGCATAATTGTAGTGCCATCCTCCACCGTTCCATACGCCGCCGGATATAAGATACCACATATACCACAGAGCACAGATCAAGGACGCCGCACCAGCCTGGCAGATTTTTCTCTCCGCTCCTCTTCCGGTCTTTTTCCATGCTTTATAAGGATCCTCTTCCGGCATCCACATACCGCCGCACACCTGCTTCAGCAGAGTGCTGACGACAACACATCCTCCTGTTCCCGCAAAGAGGTTTCCCAATATCCCGAAGAATATAGTATCCCCGGTTGTATGCCATGTACGGTATATGATGACCACGTAAAACATCCACAAAGCGAGTATCAGGAGGAGCGCTCCAAGTATATATTTCGTCTGCGTCCAGTGAAGTTTCACAAACCCTTGTAATCTTTTAGCTGTATTTTTCCATTTTGTAGCCAATTCCCCACACCACCTTTACATATCTTGGTTTTTTAGTATCGATCTCAATTTTCTCGCGGATATGCCTGATATGCACCATAACTGTATTCTCCACAGTGTAGCTTGCAGATTCCTGCCAGACATTCTCATAGATCTGCTCCGCCGAAAATACCTGCCCCGGATGCTCCATAAGCAGTTCCAGTATCTTGTATTCCGTAGCTGTAAGCCGAACCTCCTCGCCCTCGACAACTACGATCCGCTGCTTCTTATCCAGCATGAGACCTCCATTGATGATCTGATCTGCCTCAGCCTTAGGAGCGCCCCCTCCCCACGCGCGGTATCTGCGCAGGTGGGCCTTGACCCTTGCGATCAGTTCTGCCGGATTATAAGGTTTTTCCACATAATCATCCGCGCCCAGAACAAGTCCGGATACTTTGTCACTCTCTTCCGTCTTTGCTGAAAGGATGATCACAGGGATCCGGGACTTTTCTCTCAGCTTCATGAGCGCTGACAGTCCATTTAACCGGGGCATCATCACATCCAGAAGGATCAGGTCAACAGAGTGCTCTTCCATAGCGTCAAGCGCCTGCATCCCGTCATATGCCTTCACCACCTCAAATCCTTCGTACTTCAAAAGCTCGCTGATAGAATATACGATTTCCTTGTTGTCATCTACCACCAGTATGGTCGCCTGGTCATCTTTTTCTCTTACTTCTCTGCTTTCCATATCCGCCTCCTGCTTTCTCTCTTGTCCTTACACTGATGACTATAAACTCACCCGGTTAAAAAAACCTCGATGTAAATCTTAAAAATTTCTTAGGGAAAGGCGCCCTCTTACTATTCTAAAATATCCACAAAAAAAGTAAAGATTTTCTGCCAAAACAAAAAACCTTTACTTTTCACATTTTTATCCATTGTATCCCGTCTGTTACTCCACCGCTGTCTGTTTCACACGGTTCAGCCCCTTCGCCACCGCCGGGATCGAGATGATCACGACCGTGATCACAGCTTCCACGAGCAGATAACTGTAATTATAGGCGATCGGGTAGATGCTCTTTAAAGACTGCGGGAAATTCTCCGGCATGTAGTCCATCCAGTACAGGTACCCGCCCAGGGCATGAAAAGCTCCCCTCGCCAGTACCGCCGCGATGTAGCCTTTGAGCAGCCCGTGTTTTTGCTTTGCAAAGAATCCGGCCACTCCCAATGCGGCAAACGCCAGTATGTAGTCACAGCACACCTGGAAGAAGGACAGCACATACGGCTCCTGGATAAACTGCAGGATCCCGTACGCGAGCCCCACAAAAATCCCTGTGCCCGCGCCGTACCAGTTGGCCGCGAGAACGATAAAAAGCATACTGCACAGCGTCACGCTCCCGCCCCAGGGCATGTTCCAGATCTTAATATACGATGTGATAAAGGCCAGCGCCATCGCCGCCGCGCAGAATACGAGCTGCTTTGTGCTCATCCTTTTCTTTGCGGAATGTTTCCCCGCGAAATAAGACGCCGCCAGAAACAATATGATCCCGGCAACAATGGTAAGCGCATACCCGGCGGCTGTAAGGCCGCCCTCTGCATTGACAAATATTCCAGACATAATAAAAGCCCTCCTGTCTTCCGATTGAAAACAAAAGGGCTATAACGCGCGCTCATAACATATCCCTCCGCTGGCATTATCCAGATCAGGTTATGGGTCGAAGTTATCAACTTCCTCTCAGCCTGTCATACAAGCTCCCCTTGTCATCAATCTTATGTAGTTTTATGTCGGATACTATGTTAAACGTATCGGACAGAAATGTCAAGACTCTCTCTGTCTCCTGCGCTTTCCCACAACGATCACAACAGCTGCCGCGCCTGCTGCCAGAACCGCGGTCACCGCGATCGCGATCCGGATCCCAACCGAAGCGTTATCTCCCGTCTGTGCAACGCTGACCGGATCTTTCACTGCTGCTCCGGCCTGCTGCGCGCCGTTTCCAGTCTGGCTGCCGTCGGTCTGCGTATTACCGTCCTGCTGTCCGCTGCCCGGCCGATCTGTTTCGCTGCCCGGCTGATCTCCGCCCGGCGCCGGCTCTTCGCCTTCTTCTGCCGGAAGGATCTCTGAGCGGTCACGGACTCTCAGGCGGTTACCCTCCGCATCGTGAGATACAAATCCCACTGCGCTGATATATGCGCCCTCTTTTACAAATTCTTCCAGAGCCTGTGAAGCCTCGTCTGAGTATGTGATATATCCGTCGATGAACACCCTGCACGCTTCGCCGCTGTCATCCTGTACGGTGATGCTCTCCACAATGCCGCCTGCCATGGTAACTGCTGTGACTTCACCTTTTACCCGGACAAGTTTACCGAAGTTGGTCTCATAATCATTGGCTTCCTTCGTGGTCGTATCCGTGATCACCACATCTTTGGTCCCCTCGAGCACGGTCACATTGATGGCTGACAGCTGTTTGTCGCCGATATACTCGCTGACAGATCCTGTCACCTGGACCTGATCTCCTCGGCGGATATTGCTGTCGTCAATCGGGAATACGTTGATTCCGTTGCCCTCATCGTCCTGGATGTAGATTGTGTTGAAGAATGCGTTTCCGCTCTCGGCAGTTCCGTTTGCCACGGTTCCGATCACGGTGAACACCTCTCCATCCTCACCCGCGCGCGCCTCCTGGATCGTGCTGATCTCCGGCTCGACTTTCACGTCGCTCAGCAGGTTCTGCGCCATGATTCCGTTCGCATAGGATACCTGGTCCTCTGCGGATACTTCGAAGTTGGAGCAGAATACAGTACCGCACGCATAGACGCGTCCGCTTCCCACAGCCTCTGTGGCCATGGATACGACCTCGCCCTTCGGCACCACTGCTGTCGCCTCATCGTACGGAGCGCTGTAGCTTAATACCGGCTTGTCATGTCCCTGTGTCGGAGCCTTGCTGTTGATGGAATAGGTGGTGTCATGCCCGTAGATAATGGCCTCACCCTCGCCCACGCTGACAGAGCATCCTGAGTAGGAGCTGTAGGTAAGTCCGGATTCCGCAACGCCTTCCAGAATACTCTGGACCGCCGGATCAGTACTCTCATAGTTAAAGTCATCAAAATAAAGTCTGTACGGCTGTCCTCCGTTCTCATCCTGATCGATCAGCTCATCGTCATTGATCCGCATGGTAGAGCCGATACCGCTCAGCAGATTATTTGCCTGCTCATAGGATGTGTACGGCAGTCCGCTGTTCGCATCCTGATAATCTGCCAGTCCGCAGACGACCACGGTCCCGCCGTTGTTGACATAATCGCTGACTGTCTGGATAAAGCTGTCCTCAAATGTGCTGGGCTGCGCGTCTCCGGTGTAGTCGCTGGTGTATTTCAGCGGCGCGGAGATCACGAAGAGCGCCACGTCCTCCAGCATTTCCGCAGTCACTTCTTCACCCGGCTGTACGATCTTCACCTGGATGTTGTCAGAAGTTCCCATGTTGATAAAGTTGGTCATGTTTCCGGAATA
Source organism: uncultured Ruminococcus sp. (assembly GCA_900555215.1). Classification (GTDB taxonomy): domain Bacteria; phylum Bacillota; class Clostridia; order Lachnospirales; family Lachnospiraceae; genus Mediterraneibacter; species Mediterraneibacter excrementipullorum. The sequence continues at coordinate 2,456 of USKR01000001.1, read as the reverse complement.
ATATCCGTTTACATAATCATTGTAATGTGTGCCGTCCACCAGTACTTTTGTGGCAATGGACGGATCGGATACGCTCAGCTTGAGCACATCTGTGAAGGTATACTCTTCCCCGCCGATGGTGGCTTTCAGTTCGGCATTAATGTTAAATCCGCCTGCCTGGTCCGCCGTGTATGGGAAGGAATATTCATAGGATGCCCTTGCGCCGATCACTCCGTTCTCTCCAATCGCTGCTGCGTCTGCCGTGTGGAACGGCTCTGTCTGGCCTTCCATCTTGTATGTCAGAGAAGTAACTGTCATGTCGTCGCTTAAGTTGTTGAAGATCTGGCTGGAGATCTGGATCTCATCGCCCCTGATCGGCATCGCCACATCGCTGGATGTATTGGAAATACCCGCGTTCACACTTTCGCCGGTCCATACCGGAGCAGTCACGGCGATATTCTTGTCCGCCTGAGTCACTCTCAGATAGTAGTAGCCATATCCTGTGGAAAGGTTGTCGAACTCTACTGTCGCGCTGCCGCCGGTAAATGTCTTCTCCGCCAGCGTCTGTCCGCCGTTTACGATAACTTCCACCTTCGTCTCGCCGGCTGTGTCGGTCGGGTCGGAAATCTCTGCTGTGATATGGATCTTTTCCTGCTCGTCAAGGATGGATCCCATAGCATTTCCATTCAGGGAATACAGGATGGACAGATCGTTATCCTCTGTCGCGTACACGCGGTAATTCTTCATAGCGTCGTAGATCGCTTCCTCGGAAAGTCCGTCGGAGAGCACCACGCTTCTCGCCGTGTTGGAATCGCCCCAGTTTCCTTTGTGGTTATCCTGGTTATTAGTCGGAGCCACGTGCCAGCCTTTGTCAAGCGCTCTGGTGTAATAGCTGTAGGACGGGAAGTAGCCGGAGCTTCCGATAGCTCCCTCGCCGTTGCCCACCTCGATCAGCGTGATCTGATTGTCGATCACCGGGTCATAGAGCGCGAAGTCCATGAAATCACCGAAGGTGTCGCCCGGGTGGTTGAACTGGGAGATGGTCTCCGGATTCGCATTCAGCGTGTCATAATATGCTTCAAGCACTTCATAGTTGTCGCCCTTCTTGTAAGGAGCTGCGTTTCTGTTTTCAAATCCTTCCGAATTGAAGGTATTGATATGTCCCGGAGCGCCGCCGGACCAGGTCATTTCGAATCCGTAGATTCCGACAAAATCTCCTTCCTGTGCCGTGATATTTCTCGCACCCTCGCGTCCCTCTCTCCAGGAAGCGTTCACTTCCTCTGCATTCTCATCGCCAAGGTGTGTAGTCCCGGCACTCGGAAGTCCGCTCTGCCCCTCGAAGGAGTTGGAGTGGTCTGTCAGTGCAAGGAAATCCAGATTCGGCACATCCGCCGCATGCTCGAACGCCTGCTCTACGGTGCCTGTTCCGTCGGAAAGGTTTGTGTGGGCATGGAGCTGACCGAAATACAGGCCGTAATCCTCGATCTGCATGGGCGCCTTATATGTAAATGTATAAACCTCGCCGGTCTGCGCCTCCGCATCGCCGCTCTGCGGGATATATGCCAGCGCTTTCACAACGATCGGTCTGTCTTTCTCCGGAGTTGCGGCAATCTCAAGAGGCTCTGTGTAGAGCTGTTCTGCATTTCCTGCCTCCGGGTCAGCCGGCTCTGTGCCGTCTGTATTCATTGTGTAATAGATCTGAGCTCCGTCGGCCGCTTTCAGGGTGATCTGCTGTCCTGCCACAACACTTGCTCCGCTCTGCGGTGACGCCTCTACCTCAAGTCCTTCCACTGCAGACGGCTCATCCGGCTCATCGGAACCGCCCGGCACGTCCGTCACCTTGTAGAACTTCAGGGCGAACATTCCCTCGCTGCCCTCTGCGATATTGTAGTACGCGCTCCAGTTTCCGTTGCTGTCATACCACTCCATGTACGCTTCGCGCACCGTGTTCTTCACATAGTACAGACCGTTTCCTGCATCCTCCAGGACCCATTTGTCGTTCTTCTCTCCCAGCGGCATGCTGGAGAAGCTGTCTCCCATACCGATATTCTGACCATTGTAAGAGAAGCTGTAGGTTCCGTCCTCATTTGCTGCAACAGTCCACACATCCGCATCCGTATAACCGCTCAGTGTGCCGTCACTCTCTTCCGTCACGTCTGTACCAGCGTTATAGTAACCGTTATACTCTGCCGAAAGCGCCTTGCCATATGCCGGCGCGTAGATCACGACCTGGTCGCCGTCCGCGATGGGTGCTGTATCTCCGGGCTCGCCGGATCCGCTCTCATCTACCGCATACTGCAGAGTCTGCACGGCACTGTACACGCCCTCCAGAACCGCAGCCGCCTTCAGCGTACAGTCCTCTATGATCACAGGCATGTTGTCCGCGCCGTAGAGTTCTCGCGCTGCATTCGTCTCATCCTTCGGATCGCTTCCATCCAGAGTATAGTAAATCTGCGCTCCGGAAGTGGACGTTGTCA